>NZ_JAOTGI010000009.1:0-76078 GCF_044427255.1 Streptococcus sp. 2021WUSS126
GAGAGTTAAGTGTTTGTTTTTCATTGTCGGTTACCAACTTGTCCCATAGTAAGTTCTACCTTATTTCTTTGTCTCATTCTAGTTTCCAGTTTTTAAGACAGACTAGAACTTACTTTGGGAATTTACTCATAAAAGGGCAAGAGAGAGTATTTGTAACAAGAACTATGTAAAAATTTGGATTTTATGGTATAATAGGAATGTTATAAATTTTATTATAGGAGAACATCATGGAAGACCCTGGTAGTCAGACCATCTATTTACAACTATTTATTTTATTCTTATTGACCTTGTTCAATGCCTTTTTCTCAGCATCTGAGATGGCGCTTGTTTCTCTAAATCGTTCAAGAGTAGAACAAAAGGCCGCAGACGGTGAGAAGAAATATATTCGCTTGCTTCAAGTCTTAGAGAATCCTAACAATTTTCTATCAACCATTCAGGTCGGTATTACCTTCATCTCCATCCTTTCAGGTGCCAGCTTGGCTAATGATTTGGGAGCTGTATTTGCCAAATGGATGGGGAATTCAACAACAGCGCAAACCGCAGGATACTGGCTTGCACTGGCTATGTTGACTTTCGTTTCAATCGTTCTTGGTGAATTGTACCCTAAGCGGATTGCCATGAATATGAAGGAAAATCTGGCAGTAGTTACTGCACCTGTGATTATTTTCCTTGGGAAAATTGTTAGTCCGTTTGTGTGGTTATTATCTGCTGCAACGAATCTTATCAGCCGTATTACTCCTATGAATTTTGATGATGCGGATGAGCAGATGACACGGGATGAAATTGAATATATTTTGACAAAGAGTGAGAAAACCTTAGATGCCGAAGAAATCGAAATGCTTCAAGGTGTGTTCTCTTTAGATGAGCTGATGGCACGTGAAGTAATGGTTCCCCGTACGGATGCTTTCATGGTGGATATTGAGGATGATACAGCAACCATCATGGCAGCTATCCTCAAGCAGAATTTTTCACGTATCCCTGTTTATGATGGCGATAAGGACAATATCATTGGTCTGATTCATACCAAGAAAATCTTGTCAGAAGCTTTTAGTAATGGCTTTGACAATCTCAACATCCGCCGCATTATGCAGGAGCCTCTCTTCGTTCCAGAAACGATTTTCGTGGATGATTTGTTGACATCATTGAGAAATACCCAAAATCAAATGGCCATCTTGTTAGATGAGTATGGTGGAGTTGCAGGTCTCGTTACCTTGGAAGATTTGCTGGAAGAAATTGTCGGGGAAATCGATGATGAGACCGATAAGACTGAAATTTTTGTCCGAGAAATTGCTGACAACACCTATATCGTCCAAGGAAATATGACCTTAAATGACTTCAATGAGCATTTTGAGATGGAGTTGGAAAGTGATAACGTTGATACGATTGCTGGTTATTATCTGACAGGGGTCGGTACCATTCCGAGCCAAGACGAAAAGGTTTCCTTTGAGGTAGATAGTAAAGATCACCACCTGGTTCTTATTAACGATAAGGTAAAAAATGGTCGCGTAACAAAATTAAAACTCTTGATTACACCACTGGAGAAAGAAGAAACCGATAAGGACTAGGGCAACCTAGTCTTTTAGCTTTCTTCTTACGGAAGATGATAGTTATGAAAGAAAGAAAGTAAATGATAGAAGCGTTTTCATTTTTGTGATATACTAGTCTTATAAAATGATGAGGATGAGATGATGACAGAAATTGATTATCGTAAAGTGACAGGTTTGGTTCATTCAACAGAGAGTTTTGGTTCGGTTGATGGCCCAGGGGTACGTTTTGTAGTCTTTATGCAGGGCTGTCACATGCGTTGCCAGTATTGCCATAACCCAGATACTTGGGATCTGGTCAATCCAGCAGCGACTGAGAGAACGGCAGAAGATGTCTTGAATGAAGCCCTGCGTTTTCGTATGTTTTGGGGAAAAGAAGGGGGTATTACCGTTTCAGGTGGTGAAGCAACCATCCAGATTGATTTTTTAATTGCTCTGTTTACCCTTGCAAAAGAAAAAGGGATTCACACTACTTTGGATACCTGTGCGTTGACTTTCCGTAAGACAGAGCGCTACTTGGAAAAATATAGTCGGCTTATGGAAGTAACAGACTTGGTGCTCCTTGATATTAAGGAAATGAATCCTGAGCAACACCGCATTGTGACAGGTCATAGTAACAAGACTATTTTAGAATGTGCTCAATATCTATCAGACATTGGTAAGCCTGTTTGGATTCGTCATGTCCTGGTACCAAATTTGACTGATCGAGATGAGGACTTGATTGAACTTGGTAAGTTTGTTAAAACATTAAAAAATGTCGAACGTTTTGAGGTGTTACCTTATCACAATCTTGGTGAATTTAAGTGGCGTGAGTTGGGCAGACCCTATCCACTAGAGGGGACCAAGCCCCCAACGAAGGCTCGAGTGGAAAATGCAAAGGCTTTGATGGAGACAGAAACCTATCAGGAGTACTTGAATAGAATTAAGGGATAATAGTGAAGAGGTCGGAGATTGATGCGAAAAAGATTTAATGTGTTAGGGACAAGTATCATATAATCAAAAAAATCTGAATGAGTCATTTGATTCATTCAGATTTTTGCGTTTTAGAGTTCGTCATCCTTAACTGCATTTAACCAATCGGCCGCAGCTTTGGCGGTACTTTCGAGGGCACCTTCTTTGAACGGTGATTGGAGGTTTGCGGCTTCAACCACTTGCAAGAAGGACTTGGTGCCACCCAAATCACAGATGCGGATGTAGTCTTCCCAAGCATTTTCATCGTGATCTACTTGCGTACGTTTCCAGAATTGGAGGGCACAAACTTGGGCCAAGGTATAGTCGATGTAGTAGAATGGGCTAGCAAAGATATGACCTTGACGGTACCAGAAGATACCGCGGTTGAGGGCTTCTGACTCGGAATAGTCACGGTCTGGCAAGTAGAGATCTTGGAGTTTTTTCCAAGTTGCCTTGCGTTCTGCTGGTGTCATTTCTGGATGTTCATAGACTTCGTGCTGGAAGTGGTCCACCAAGACACCGTAAGGCAGGAAGAGAAGGGCGCTTGCCAAGTGAGTAAATTTGTACTTATCCACTTGTTCCTTGAAGAAACGTTCCATCCACGGCCAAGTCATAAATTCCATAGACATGGAGTGGATTTCACAGGTTTCATAGGTTGGCCAGACAACTTCTGGACTTTGGATCCAACGGGAACGGTAGACTTGGAAGGCGTGACCTGCTTCGTGGGTCAAGACATCAATATCACCGCTGGTTCCGTTGAAGTTAGAGAAGATAAATGGGCTCTTGAAGTCAGGGATATAGGTACAGTAGCCACCGCTGTTTTTTCCTGGTTTTGCGACCAAGTCCAAGAGTTCATGCTCAATCATGAAATCAAAGAACTCGCCCGTTTCAGCGGATAATTCGCGGTACATGTCTTGGGCTTGGCTGACGATAAAGTCAGGGTCACCTTGAGGAACAGCATTTCCATCCAAGTACTCAAGGTTGAGGTCGTAGTGCTTGAGGCTTGGAACTTGCAAGCGTTTGGCTTGGCGTTGACGCAAATCTTGCACAATCGGTACGATGTGCTTGAGGATTTCTTCACGGTACACCTTGACCATATCACGATTGTAATCAAAACGGTTCATCTTGAGGTAGCCGTATTCCACATAGTCCTTGAAGCCAAGTTTGTGGGCGATTTCTGTGCGGACTTTTACTAATTCATCGTAAACACGGTCAAAATCAGCTTCCTTGCTTTCAAAGAAGGCAGTTGTAGCAGCAGAAGCAGCCTTGCGGACCTCACGGTCGGTTGATTGACCGAATGGCCCCATTTGTGCCAGGTTGTAAGTCTGACCTTGGAAATCAATCTCTGCACCAGCAATCAGTTTGCTGTACTCATCGGTCAATTCATTTTCCTTTTGGAACAAGGGAATCACATCAGATGAGAAGGTCTTGAGCTTGTTTTCTGCCTGCATGAAGAAGGTTTGAGGCAAGATGTCTGACAGCTCTTCCTTGTAAGGTGTCTGGACAATGACACGGTAGTAGTTGGTGGTCAATTCTTCAAAAAGTGGCGAATATTCATTCCAAAACTTGGTTTCTTCATTGTAGAACTCATCGTTCATGTCGATAGTATGACGGATCATCCAGAGGTTGTACTGGGTATCGACCAGGTTGAGTAATTTGGTAACGGCTGCCACAAGTGTACGAGTTGTTTCCAAGTCACTTGCCTGAGCCAACTGGTCTGTCAGGTCAGAAAATTGAGCCTTGATAGCTTCATAATCTGGACGGACATAGGTATAGTCTGAAAATTTCATATGTTTCTCCTTTTGTATTGCTACCTTCTATCTTACTCTTTTTGAAAACGTTTGGCAAATCCCGACCCGTCCATGTTCACAAGTCTTTCTATTTATGGTAAAATGTAGGAGATTATTAGAAAAATGAGGTTGTAGACATGTCTAAATTTTTAGTTTTTGGTCACCAAAATCCTGATACAGATGCCATTGCATCATCATACGGTTGGGCTCACTTGGAGCGTGAAGTGTTTGGTCGTGATGCGGAAGCAGTTGCACTTGGAACGCCAAATGAAGAAACAGCGTTTGCACTTGACTATTTTGGTGTTACTGCACCGCGCGTGGTTGAGTCTGCTAAGGCAGAAGGTGTTAGCCAAGTCATCTTGACAGACCATAATGAATTCCAACAATCAATCGCAGACATCAAGGATGTGGAAGTAGCAGCTGTTATTGACCACCACCGTGTCGCAAACTTTGAAACGGCAAATCCATTGTACATGCGTTTGGAGCCAGTAGGTTCAGCATCTTCAATCGTTTATCGTGCCTTCAAAGAAAATGGTGTGACCCCGCCAAAAGAAGTGGCTGGACTTCTGCTATCAGGTTTGATTTCAGATACCCTCTTGCTCAAATCGCCAACTACTCATGCAACAGATCCACAAGTAGCAGCTGAATTGGCTGAAATTGCTGGTGTGAACTTGGAAGAATACGGCTTGGCACTCTTGAAAGCAGGAACCAACCTTGCCAGCAAGTCAGCAGAAGAATTGATTGACATCGATGCAAAAACCTTTGGTTTGAATGGAAATGACGTGCGTGTAGCCCAAGTCAACACTGTGGATATTGCAGAGGTCTTGGAACGCCAAGCAGAAATCGAAGCAGCTATGACAGCAGCATCAGCAGCAAATGGCTACTCTGACTTTGTCCTCATGATTACAGACATCGTTAACTCAAACTCTGAAATCCTTGCGCTCGGTAGCAACATGGATAAGGTAGAAGCAGCCTTCAACTTCAAGTTGGAAAACAACCACGCCTTCCTTGCAGGTGCCGTTTCACGTAAGAAACAAGTGGTACCACAGTTGACTGATGCTTTTAATGCCTAATGAATTTTTCTGCCGACCTCAAACGTGTAGTCGGTAGGGATGCCTTACCTAGCACCTTCGGGTGCTTTTTTTATTGTGAGGATAATCATGTTTTATGAAGTGATAGTTAACAAAATAAACAAGTGGCATCATGACAAATAAACCCACTCTTATTTAATACTCTTCGAAAATCAAAATCAGACGTTGTTGACTTGATTTGATGAACTTTAGTTCTATCTGCATCTGCGTCGCCTAGTCTGATTTTGATTTTCATTGAGTATAAGTTGACGAATTAAAGCGAGCACTCCGAGATAAAAACAATGATCTGCATCATAGAAAAATTCAGGCGATTGTTCTTTACTTTGAATGTGCCATAACTTAGAAATTGTATTTATTATTACAGGCAACTGTGAAACAGATAAAAAACTAATGAAAAACAATATTCTATGAGATGTTTTTTTTATAATTAAACTAGGACAATATGTGTCGTTAATTGTTAATACAGATATAAGGAGAAAAGATGAATAGCAAGATTTTTTCGTTGAGAAAAAGTAAGGTGGGTTTAGTTTCGGTGGCAATTGCTTTTCTATGGATTGGCACAGGGATGAATATGGAAACCGCAATGGCTGAGGAGACTGACGCTACAGCTCTTGAAACTCAATTAGAAAGCACGGAAACATCGCTTACCAATACAGTTTCGGAAAATGCTGAAGCTGAGGAAGTGACTGATGAGGTATCGAGTGAAGAAAAAAAATCGGAAGAGATGGAGGATATGGAGGAAGAACTTCCATTTATTGAAAACCATCTAGAGGTTGCTCCGATTCAAGCTGGAGATCAAACCATCTCAGGGAATACCACTCCTGGTGGATATGTAGCGATTACGATAGATGGGGAAGCAGTTACTTCTATTGAGAATATTTTGGAAGCAGATGATAAGGGAGATTTTTCTTATCGGTTGAGTAAACCGCTTGCTCACAGCCAAACTGTAGAAATTAGTGCTTTGCCAAAACAGTTTTGGACTCTAGAGGCAGATTCTGAAGAACGTAAGGTAGTAGTGAGGACTAATCGACATCCAGAGGCTTATGAAATTCCAGCAAAAAGATTAGAAAAAACATCTACTGGAATGCATCAAGTGTTCATCGAACCAGTTTTTGAACATACGAGCAAAGTTATTGGTCATACCTCTGTCAAAGGTTCAGTCTATCTATCAATAAATGGTAGTTTTGTCTCTGATAAGACACTAATTGATCCTAAAGATGGACGGTTTGAGGTTACTTTTTCCGAGAGTTTAGCAGGTTCAAAATTTAAAGCAGATGATAGATTGGTTTTGTCTTTTGTATCAGAAGATGGTCAGCCGGTGATTACTAATACTATTGTAAAACCATTGGTAAAAGAAAAAGTATCTTCACAAATGACAGTAAAACCTTTATCAAGTGCGACTTCAGTTTTGGAAGGCACTACATTTCCTTTAGGTCGTGTACATCTATACAATGCTGATACTTCAGAGTTTATCATGGAAGCCATTGCTGATGAGACAGGTCACTATAAAATTGCTTTGCCTGCCCTACAATCAGAGGATAAGTACTACAGATTGACTCACAATCAACAAGAGGATTTGGTATCTGTCCATCTTGATACAGTTGATGGTTCAAGTATATTATTGGATAAATCTGTTATGGCATCTTTAGCAACTTATTTACAAGATGCAGATATGGATGAAGCGACAGATGAAGCTCCTATCATTGTACCTAAACTGCATAATAAAAAAGATTATATTGTCGGTCGAACGATATATCTTAATGCCTATGTTCGCATGGTTTCGTCAATCAAAGGAAAACAGTATCCTCCAGTTCAAGTGGACGAATTAGGATTTTTTGGCTTCCAAATTCAAGATTTACAATTGCCTTTTGAGAAAGGTGAGAGAATTCGCTTTGAAATCATTGACCCGGTTACAAATAATATCATCGCTAGTAAGGAAGAAGTTGTAGGGCAATATTTAGAAGATGAAGACGTGACGGATTTGCCATTTCAAGTAGAAAAAGTCACTACAGATCATGGTTACATCAGTGGCAAAACAGCTCCAGATGTAATGATTGAACTAGTATCAACTCAGAATGGCGAGGAGATAATTGGTAAAACTTCAACTGATTCAACCGGTCGATTTGAATTTGATTTGGGCAGTCGTGTTTTAAAAAATGGAGAAACCTTATCGTTTAGAGCGTTTGATAAAGAAGGTGAACAGGTAGCTTGGGAAGTCGTAACGGTTCAAAAAGGAAATGGTCACCGCATTAATAAACCAGATAAAAAGGACGAGAAGGAAGAGCAACCTAGCAAAGAAATTACCAAAAATATCGAACAATCAAACACACTTGAACAAACTACTTTGCCACCTGTGCGCCAAACGCTGACTGACAAAAAAGTAGAGCAAAAAGCAGAGACATCAAAAGAAGAAACGGTTTCTATTTTTGATGATTCGAAAAAAGATATGCCTACTAAGCAAGAGAAAATGGCTCGTACTGTAAGAGACGAAGGGACAAAAGGAAACGTATCTGTGAGAACCAACTCACATGATAGTGGTGAGAATACCCAAGTTCAAATCCTGCCTAAGACCGGTGAAAAAACGAGCTTGGTTGCTAATATAATGTTGTCAATCGTATTATTCTTATTTGCTCTATTTATTGGCAAGAAAAAGATAACAGAAAGTGAGTAAAAGGTGATGACAAAGCTCTCTCAAAATTTCATTTGCGACAGATGAGAGGCATTGTGTAGCTTTAAATTAAAAGAGTTAAAATTTTTCTTTCAATGAATTATTTGCTTATAGAGGTGAAAGTAGAGTTTGAAGACTCATTGCAATATTTATTACTTGTATAAATATGTGTAATAACAGACTCAAAGACCAATTATCATTTTTTGAATAGAACAAACATAAACAAACGATAGAGAAAAAACAAATTCTGTTTTTAAATTATATGATAGAATGGACTATGTAGTAATAGACTCGCACATTTTGTGATATGGTCATTGTTAATGAGAAATAGGAACTTTGAGTTGTAATCATGCTTGCTTGACTTGATAGGTGAAGTAAGCAGTTAACAGAAGGACTTAGGCACCTTATGAATACACAAGGTGCCTATTCTTTTCCCAAAAGCTCTACGCTTGTTGAACAAAATGATACTAAAGTTATTTACCATTGACATCCATACTTCCTTTTTTGAAAATACCTAAAGAAGGTCGAAAATACATTCTAAATTTATAGAGAACAGGGAGAAGATATCATAATGAATCATCCAAAATTCACTTTGCGGAAGCTATCAATTGGACTTGTTTCGCTGGGAGCGGGGGTAGCTTTATCGGGAACGCTCTATCCTCAAAATACTGTGACAGTATATGCAGAAACACCTACTTTGGAAAAAACTGCGGAGACAGATAGCACTTCTCTGATTATGCCTACTGCCGTCGTTGAAGACCCTAAATTTGCCCAAGCTAATGAAAACAAGGAAGTAGAGGTGGCTGACTCCTCTTCTACTTCGGACTTACCAAAATCGAATGAAGAAACTACTTCTCCTGAGACATTAACGAATAAAAACGCTTCAGAATCAGAAGTGAAAGTTGCTGAAAACACTAGTTCTTCTGAAGAAAAAGCAACAGAAAAAGAAGAACCAGCCGTTCGGTATGAGGAGAAGGAAGTAGATGACTATTCTACTAATGTTGAAAAACCAACTGAAACAGTATCTAGTACAGTGGACAAAACTCCCAAAGAGCTTTTTACAGTTTCTCGAACAGCAGAAGTGAATCAAGATGGAGTTGTCACAGTAACAACTCAAATTGTGCCGAAAGAAATTGATAAGGGTGCAGAAATAGTTGTCTTGGTGGATACATCTAAAAAAATGGATGAAGAGGCTAAAAAAACAGCTAAAGATAACATTGTGAAGCTTGTCAAAGAAATGACTGCCCCAACCAATGATTATAATTCTCGTAACTCTGTGCGTGTAATCGGTTTCAATCGCAAGTTATCTGAAGCTCAAGAGGTTAACAGTACTAATGTAGAAACTACGGTTGAGAAACTTTTCACTGATGCTGAACAAAATTACAATTGGGGCGTAGATATGCAGGGAGCAATCCATGAAGCACGTCGTATTTTAGAAAGCGAGAAATCAGGGAAACGCAAACATATTGTACTTCTGTCACAAGGGGAGTCTACATTTAGTTACGATCTATCGGACGATGTGAAGTCAAAGCCTACATATAAAAATATAAAGGAAGATAAAGTGGTGCACACCAATCCACTCTTGCCTTGGCCATTTACATTTGATGTGACAGTCCGCAGAGCAAATTTGTTGGATGATGCACAGAGTTTAATAAAATTCTTGGATAAGATTGGTATTACCCGGTTTAATAAGGCCTTAGAGGGAGTATCCACTGTAGCAGGATTAACTAAAATTCTTGGAGCATTTGTAAAAAATCCGTTAGACTATATTGACTTAGCTGATATTGATAGTTCCAAATTAGAAGAACAAAAATTCAATTATGAGAAACAAATTGGTGAGGGATACCATTTCCGTAGCTTTTATGAACGTAAACTTGATCCATTGCCATTTAAAGACGCTATTGTAAAGAAAATAAAGGATAATTTAAAAACAGAATTAGATAAGGCTGCATTGCCTACAAATACTCTCAGTTATATCGGTAAAAAGCTTGGTTTGACAAATACCTCTGAAAAAGCAATTGACTTGTTTGCAAATTCCCTCGTTGATTACATTTTCTACGGTCGAAAAAATGTCTTTTACAATCATAACCTCTCTGCTCAGGCAGAAGCAAAGATTGCTACTGAGAAAGGGATTCATTTCTACGCTGTTGATGTAACAAAGAATGATGAACAAAAGAATAAATTTGATGACTACTTGAAAAAAATGTCTGGGGATAAGGGCGAGTTTTTAAGTGTTGATGAGAATGTTGCAGAAAAATTTAAAGATGTATTGACTAAAGTGACATTGGTAGATACTATAGAAAATGAAGCTGAGGTTATAGGAAAATTAAGTCATCCGAAAGCAAAGCTTACAACTCCTTCTCCTTCCTCTTGGTTTTCATCACTGTTCTCTAGCTCGAAAACAACTATTACCTTTGGTCTTAATAAAGCTGATTTAATCAAGGCTTATCAAACTAACAAACCAATTTCTTTAACTTATCAGTTAAAATATAAAGGTAAGAAAAACAGCAATTCTCAAAAACTTGTAAGTACAGAGATTAGTCATGAGATTAATGATAAAGTTGGAAAGAAAGTGTATTCATCCCTAAAAGTGTCTCTTAACCATAAAACTAAGAAAGTTTCGGTTCCTGTTCCTATTGAGCCGAAAGCCACAGATAAGGTAGTAGACAAGTCAACAGGCATATCAAAAGTAGAAAATGTGACGCCTATGGTGACACCTGAAATATCTAGACAGACAGAACCAAATGTTCCAGAAGCAACTCAACCGATGAAACCAATTGAAAATGATGGTATAGACAAACCAGAGTTGGTTATTCCAAAAGCAACGGACAATATTATTACTCCAGACTCAGCTCTTCCAATGCAACCAGAATCACCTAAAGAGACCGGAAAACCAGGCAATAATGTTGAGCTAGAATCACCTAAGCCTATCGAAGACTCAACCGATGATTCAGCAAATAAACCAGACTCAACAACTCCGAAAACAACGGACAATATTATTATTCCAAATCCCACTCTTCCAATGAAGCCAGAAACAGCTGAAGAGACCGAAAAAACGGAAATTAATGTTGAGCCAGAATCACCTAAGCCTATCGAAAAAACAACCGATGATTCAGCAAATAAACCAGAATTGGCAACTCCGAAAGCAACGGACAATATTATTATTCCAAATCCCACTCTTCCAATGAAGCCAGATTCACCTGAAGAGACCGAAAAAACAGGAAATAATGTTGAGCTAGAATCACCTAAGTCTATCGAAGACTCAACCGATGATTCAGCAAATAAACCAGAATTGGCAACTCCGAAAGCAACGGACAATATTATTATTCCAAATTCCACTTTTCCAATGAAGCCAGAGTCAACTGAAGAAATTGGTGAAACAGAAAACAATGTTAAACCAGAATTGTCTAAGCCTATCGAAGATACAGACAGTTCAGCAGGTACACAAAAAATGGATATTCCAAAAGTAATGGATACCCCAGATTTGTCTCGCCCAATGAAACCAGAGTCAACTGAAGAGATTGGTAAAGCAGAAAATAGTGATACTCCAGATTCTTCTAAGACTATTAAAGATTCAGATAACTCTGCTCCAATTTCTACTATCAAGGATAAAGTGAATGCCGAAACGGTGGCAAATCAGGTAGAGCTTGCTATGAATCAGAAATCACGTCCTTCTGAAAATATGGAGAAAGTATCTAGTGTGAATCGTTCAAACGAGAAGTCAAACTCGCTTCCATCTACTGGACAAGCTGATTCTCCACACTATACGTTAACTGCCCTCTCTCTTCTTGTAGGAGCTCAGGTACTTTATCGTACAAAACGTAAGCAAGAATCGAAGTAAATGTTGGTCGTGTAATTTCTACTTGTATATACATATGGTTAATAGAGTAGAGATTATGCCTATAATAGTGATTGAATTGTTTTACCCTCCGTACAGATCCAAGTTTTAGGCAATCTTTGGAGATTGAATATAAGACGAGCCATTCGCAATAGCTGTAGAGGCTGGACTGGGAATGTAGATATACTAGGCTAGATGAAATATTGGTATGGATTCTGAGAAGTATAGTTGGGTATAAACATAAATTTCAATAAAAATATTGAGATAAGTCATATAGTAAAACGCATAAAATCAACGTTCTTAGCAACATGATTTTATGCGTTTTTTGGCACTCTTTTCTCTAAATTACACAAAATAAACCACCCGTTTTCACGGGTGGTCATGACTAGTAGGGATCCACTCAGTCTTTGGTGATATGAGGATAGCTTGTGTTCAAATTATCTGTTAGATAACTAGTATAGAATATATGATAGAATAGTTAAACCGATAACATCAGCCACAGCATGTGCTAGGAAAAATGGTAATAAATTTTTAGGTTTTATTTTTTGATAAAGTAGATAGAAAATAGTTCCTAGAATTAAGCCTAAACCGAGTGCACTAATTAAACCTTGATAGGTATGGAAACTGCATCGAATAATTAACGAATATAAAAATGCCCATTTTGCATATTTAGGGTTAACCAGTAAGCACAGGTTAAGGAAGAAAATTTCTTCATAAAATCCGTTCAACAATGAGTACAAAATCAGTGATAAATCGATGTTAGGAAATAGTTGAAACATGGATGGAGTATTGGAAGCTAGAAACTGATAGGATACTAGATGATAGATATCCAAGCATAATGCAGAGAAAATGAATAAAGCAACAGCTTGTAATGGAACCCAAGGAGTAATAAAAATATGTTTTTTCCAAATTGAGAAATCAAAATTTCGGAGTAATAGATAGAAGATGGCTATTGTGAGCCAAACTAACTGTAGAGCCAAAGCCTTATAATTATCCATTGGAGAAAATGTCAAATTTTCTTGAAGAGTTGTAGTTTGATTTTGTAAGGCTATGTATTGGAGAGTAGAGTTGATGATCCCATCTCCAAATAAAATAATTGTTAGAATGAGAATATCAAACCATTTTAATACGGTTAATTTTTTTGAACTCCACATAATGGGATAGCTCCTTTCATTTTTGTTTAGTTCAGTTTATCAAACTAACCTATATATGTCCTTGGTTTTATCTGTTTTTTATCTGTTTTAAACAAAAGAAGTCCAAAGAAAGCTGAAATAGCAGAACATGGTGCTCTATTTATCTATGATAGAGTTGCACCATTGTACGAATCGGTATATAATTGAAGTATAATAATATTTTATAATAGAACTTTACGAGGAGGTATAAAAATGTCAAGGATCTTGGTTGTCGAGGATGACATAGTTATTAGTCAAGTTGTTTGCGAGTTTTTAAAAGAACATGGTTATCAGGTAGAATCTGTTTTTGATGGAAAGGTTGCTTTAGAAAGGTTTCAAGAAGAACAATTCGATTTAATTGTTTTAGATATCATGATTCCGTCTATAACAGGTTTGGAAGTACTGAAGGAAATTCGCAAAACTTCTCAGGTTCCAATTTTGATGCTGACAGCCATGGGTGACGAATATACACAGCTTATCAGTTTCAATCAGATTATAAGTGATTATGTTGTTAAGCCTTTTTCACCAACTATATTGGTAAAACGGATTGAGAATATTTTAAGAGGAAAAGGAGATACAGATACCATCGAAATAGGAACAATTCTTATTCAACCAACTAGCGGAGCAGTTTATATGGAAGAAGAAGAAGTTCAATTGACGAAAAAAGAATATGAAGTTTTACTATATTTAGCTAAGCGACGTGGGAAAATTGTTAGTCGTGATAACTTGATGATGGGGATATGGGGATATACGGAATTGGATAGCCGTGTCTTAGATAATCATATCAAAAATATACGTAAGAAATTGCCGTCACTTCCTTTGAAGACAGTAGTTGGTCGTGGTTATCAAATAGAGGATACTTGATATGGGGATTGCTAGAAAAAATTTCCTAGTTGTTGCTGTGATGATTTCTTTCATCTCTGTAACATTGTTAGGGTTATTGTATTATGCCATGCCTATATATTATAATCAGGTTAAGAAACAGGAATTGAGACGCGATTATATGACTGTGGCTAAACAATTGGATGGGATGCCAGAAGCTAAGATTATATCTGAGATTGATGATTTCGACAGAAAAACTCCGAATATTATTATTAGTCTTTTTTCGAGTGATAGAGAAATTATTTATCCAGACCCCAATGATGAAATGGCTAAAAAGCATGAGAACGAGTATTTAGAAAATGGAGATTTTGATGAAATTGGTTCTTGGGGAGCTGAGATAACATCTGCAGAAGGAGTTACATATTATCTGTTATTTAATTATGGATTCCACTCATTATCTGATGTCAGTCAAACATTGGTAACTTTTTATCCATTCATATTGCTGTTGATTATTGTTCTGGCAGTTTCGGTAGCTTTTGTTTACAGTAGACTGTCCACTCGTAGAATAGCAAGAATTTCAGAAACAACAAGACGAATGCAATCGTTAGAGTCTGGAATCAGTTGTGCTGTTGTAGGAACTGATGAAATAACAACATTGGCTCAGGATATTAACAGCCTGTATAGCAAGTTATTGTCAAGTATCGATGAATTAAGAACGGAAAATGAACGCGCTATGGCACGTGAGAAGGAGAAGTCTGATTTCCTTCGTATCACATCACACGAATTAAAAACTCCAATAGCTAGTATGTTGGGGTTAGTCGAAGGCATGATTTATAATGTGGGGCCATTTAAGGACCATGATACATATTTAAAAAAATGCAAGGAAATCTTGCAGGAACAATCTGAGTTAGTTCATTCTATTTTAGAAGCGACAAATCTTGATATGGCTTTAAAGGAAAGCAGAGAACAAATCCGATTAGATCAGTTGATTGATTCCTCTTTAACAAGTTATCAGAGTTTGGCAGAGGTTAAGGGCTATCAATTTGAAGTAGAGCTATCACCGGTTCTTATTGAAGGAAATCCTGTTTATTTCTTAAAGGCTATTAAGAATATTTTAGATAATGCCTTTCGGTACTCATGTAAAGAGGCTATTATTCGTGTAGTACTACGCCAAAATCAATTAATAATCGAAAATCAGGTTGAACGTGTTTTAAGTGACGAGGAATTGGATCAAGTCTTTCGTCCATTCTATCGTCCAGACTACAGCCGTGATAAGAAAGATGGTGGCACAGGGATTGGTTTGTTTATTGTACAGAAAATATTAGAAAAACACGGCTTTCCGTACACTTTTTATGCTTCTGATACACAAACTATGCGTTTTATGATTCATTTGCAATCACAAATTACAGCGAATAGCAATGAATTGATATAGGTAAAATTACAATAAAAGAGACATGATTTCATCCATTTTTGAAAACAGGTCTCTTTTGTTGTAGTCTCAAATGGAAAATAGGAAAAAAACAGGAGAGGAATAGAATGGCGACAGTCTAACTTTGTATAATAAATGTGTTTGATAAAATCTGTTAAAATACAGGAGGGATTTATGATTGTTTTTTTGGTTATTTGTATTTTTTTAGTAAGAATCTATTTTTTGAAGATTTCAATTAAAAACGAAAAACGGATTTTGAAAAACGGCGGTTCAGAATTTGGTGTTCAAAATACTAAATTATTAACAGTTGTACATATTCTATTTTATTTATCATGTTTGGTTGAAGCAGTAGTGCGACACACCAAGTTTGATACGCTTAGTAGCTTAGGTTTGATATTCTTGCTGTTTTCAATGGGAATGTTATTTTGGGTAACACGATTGTTAGGTGATATTTGGACAGTTAAGCTCATGTTGGTAAAGGATCACCGTTTTGTTGATCATTGGTTGTTTCGTGTTGTAAAGCATCCTAACTATTTCCTAAATATTATACCAGAATTAATCGGTTTAGCTTTATTGTGTCATGCAACATATAGTTTTCTCATCTTATTCCCAGTCTACATGGTTATCTTATACAGACGTATTCACGAGGAAAATAACTTGTTGAAAACAGTGATTATTCCAAACGGAACTGTGCAGTCTGCATCAGAGATAACTGGAAGTAATTAAAGTTTGCTAAATAATAATTGTGATATTGTTTGAAACTAGGATACCGCTCTAATTAGAGTTGATGAGTAAGTTTACATGATTCAGTTTTCATATTTAAAAGTGGTACCGTATGTATAAATTGGCTTCTGTCAGTTGTATATTATAAAGAAACTCTTGCAAAAGTGTATGTTGCAAGAGTTTCTTTATTGCTACGAGAGGCTATGGATGTTTATGGTTTCTCTACGGAGAATGTATCGGCGTGAGCAAGGTCACCATAGGTATAACCGAGATTAAACCATTTTTTCCTTTGCTCAGAAGTACCGTGGGTAAAACTGTCTGGAACAGTACGACCGTAGGCTTCCTGTTGAAGAGTATCGTCACCAACTGCATGGGCAGCATTCATAGCTTCGTCAATATCACCAGCATCCAGGATACCTTGTCCATCAACATATTTGGCCCAGGCTCCTGCATAATAGTCAGCTTGCAATTCTAGGCGAACATTTAGCGCATTGCCTTCCTTATCGGATAGTTGAGCCCGTTTTTGATGGTAAGCCCCAAGAACTTCTAATTCATTTTGAACATGGTGACCAACTTCATGAGCGATGACATAAGCCATGGCAAAGTCACCAGCAGCCTTATATTTGCTAGATAATTCTTGATAGAAAGAAGTATCAATATAAATCTTGCGGTCAGCAGAGCAATAGAATGGACCGGCTTGGGCGGAACCAACTCCACACCCGGTTTGGGTCTGGTTAGTATAGAAAACCATAGTCGGTGCATTGTAGGTTAAACCTTTGGCTTTAAATTCTTGGGCCCAAAAATCTTCTGTCGATCCTAAAACCTTACTCATGAATTCAGCATCTGCATCAGACACGTCTGTACCAGTCGTTGTGACTTGACTCGATTGGTAAGGATTAGTCCCTGTTGATGGGGAAAGCAGCCCGCCAAGGTTTGACATGCCTCCGAAGGCTAATAAAAGGACAAGAACAAGTAGTTTTCCTTTCCAACCAAGTCGTGAAAAGAGTAGTTCCAATAGGACATTTCCGCCAGATGAACCAGATGAGAAAGATGAGTTAGAACTGGATTGTCCCCTGCGGTCCTCAATATTAGAACTTTTTCGTAAATCATCAATTTTCATATAAATCTCCTGAGAATCTGCATAATGATTCTTAGAACCCGTATTCACAAGTAAAGTGTTTTTACGCATTAGACTGTGAATCCAGGTTCTTATATTCTTACAAACTATTATATAGCAAATTGTTGAAAAAAACACAGGAAAGCTATCGGAAATAATAGGCCTAGTTCTGTATAAAAGTGCAAAATTTGGTATAATAGTAGGGATACAATATAGAAGGAGTGGACATGGTTGAATATTTATCGGTTAGTCATCTAACTAAGTATTTAAAATTAAAGTTTGACCGCGATCCGTATTTGGAAAAGGTGTATTTGACAGGTCAAGTGTCCAACTTCCGTAAACGCCCTAGCCATCAATATTTTTCGCTCAAGGATGACAAGGCTGTCATCCAAGCGACCATGTGGGCAGGCGTCTATAAGAATCTGGGCTTTGAGCTTGAAGAGGGAATGAAAATCAATGTCATCGGGCGCATTCAGCTCTATGAACCAAATGGTTCTTATTCCATTGTCATTGAAAAAGCTGAGCCAGATGGTATTGGAGCCTTGGCTATCAAGTTTGAACAGCTCAAACAAGCCCTGACACAGGAAGGTTTATTTAAAGAAGAATTCAAACAGACCCTCCCTCGGTTTACCAAGAAAATCGGTGTCATTACCAGTCCGAGTGGAGCTGTTATTCAGGATATTATTACAACCGTTAGCCGACGTTTTCCAGGCGTAGAGATTGTTCTCTATCCGACCAAGGTGCAAGGAGATGGTGCTGCTCAGGAGGTTGTTGCCAATATTCAAAGAGCCAATGAACGGGATGACTTAGATGTTCTCATCGTTGGTCGTGGTGGTGGTTCTATCGAAGACCTTTGGGCATTCAATGAGGAAATTGTGGTTCGGGCAATTTTTGAATCCCGTATTCCTATCATTTCCAGCGTAGGTCATGAAACCGATACGACCTTGGCTGATTTTGTAGCAGATAAACGAGCTGCTACCCCAACAGCTGCCGCAGAATTAGCCACACCTGTGACCAAGGCAGACTTACTGGGCTACCTCAATCAGCAGGAAAATAGAGCCTATCAGGCCATGACAAATCGTTTGAAATTCCTGAGAGGTCAGCTTGAAAAAATTAGCCAGTCAGTCATGTTCCGCCAGCCTGAACGCCTGTATGATGGTTATTTACAAAAATTAGACCGCTTGACCAATCAATTGCAGACACGGATGAAAGAACTCTACAGCCAGCAGAAACAGGCTAGTCTTCTACTACAGCAACGATTACAAGGTGTGCATCCAGGTCGTAAAGTAGAGAGTTTCCAAGAGAGAATTATCCAGCAGGAACGACTCTTGAAGAGCAACATGGCTAATATCTATGATAATAAGATGGCCAAGGCGGACAAGCTGATTGAGGCCTTGACTATGCTGGATACCAGTCGCATCGTGGCCCGTGGCTACGCCATGATTCGTCAAGATGGTCGGGTGATTGATAGTGTAGAAAATGTACAGATGGGTGAAAACCTAACCATCCAGATGAAGGATGGTCAACTTGATGTGGAGGTAAAACATGTCCAAACAGACGAAAACATTTGAAGAAAACTTAGCTGAATTAGAAGGAATCGTAACCAAATTGGAGCGAGGCGATGTGGCTCTGGAAGAAGCACTTGCTGAGTTTCAAAAAGGAATGGTCCTATCGAAAGACCTACAAAAGACACTAGCAGAAGCTGAAAAGACCTTGGTCAAGGTCATGCAGGCGGATGGCAGTGAAGCGGAGATGGACTAATGGTTGCCAGTAAATTGCAGCGACTTGAGGAAGCCATGGCAGACTTTTACCAACCTCAGGTAGCAGAACGCCTCAACCAATCGGTTCTTTATTCGCTACAGGCTGGCGGGAAACGAATCCGTCCCTTGCTTTTATTGACCATCTTAGAGTCCTTTGGGATGGAATTAAAACAAGCTCATTACCAAGTGGCAGCATGTGTCGAGTTGATCCATACGGGAAGTTTGATTCACGATGACCTGCCTGCTATGGATAATGATGATTACCGTCGTGGTCGCTTGACCAACCACAAGGTTTACGATGAAGCAACAGCTATTTTAGCAGGGGACAGTCTCTTTCTAGATCCATTTGGTTTCCTAGCCCAAGTTGATTTACCAGCTGAGACCATCCTTGCTCTCGTGAGAGAGCTTTCCCAGGCATCTGGGACCTTTGGAATGGTTGCTGGTCAAGTATTGGATATGGCTGGTGAAGGGCAGAAACAGACCTTAGAGCAATTACAAGCCATTCATGCCAATAAGACAGGGAAATTATTGACCTTTCCCTTTGTAGCAGCAGGTTTGATTGCAGGACAATCGAATGCGGTAATCAACCATTTGCGACAAGCAGGTCAATTAGTTGGTCTAGCCTTTCAAGTTCGGGATGATATTTTGGATGTGACAGCCACTTTTGAGGAAATCGGAAAAACTCCCCAAAAAGATGTAGTGGCTGAGAAGTCTACCTACCCTGCCCTAATGGGCTTGGAAGCCTCAAAAGTATTTCTAGAAGATAGCTTGAATCAAGCAATCAGCGAGCTAGATCAAGTGGCTAAACAAGTCCCATTTTCAACAGAAAAAATCAAAGAAATCATAGAAAGTTTACGAATCAATGGCTAAGGAAAGAGTAGATGTACTAGCTTTTAAACAGGGGCTTTTCGAGACGCGGGAGCAGGCCAAACGCGGCGTCATGGCTGGACTGGTTGTGTCGGTCATCAATGGCGAACGTTATGACAAACCCGGCGAGAAAATTGATGAGGGAATTGAACTCAAGCTCAAAGGGGAAAAACTCAAGTATGTCAGCCGTGGCGGTCTCAAATTGGAGAAAGCCTTGCAGGTTTTCCAATTATCAGTTGAGGGTCAAACAACGATTGATATTGGGGCTTCGACAGGCGGTTTCACGGATGTCATGTTGCAGGCCGGTGCCAAGCAGGTCTATGCAGTGGATGTCGGCACCAACCAACTCGCTTGGAAATTACGTCAGGATGAGCGTGTTATCAGCATGGAACAGTACAATTTCCGCTATGCTGAGCTGGGAGATTTCGAACTTGGTCAACCAAGTTTTGCGTCCATTGACGTCAGCTTTATCTCGTTGAGTCTGATTTTGCCAGCACTCCATCGTATTTTAGCGGAGGGCAGCCAGGTTGTTGCCCTTGTTAAACCCCAATTCGAGGCTGGACGTGAACAGATTGGGAAAAATGGCATTGTCAAAGATAAATCTGTTCACTTGAAAGTATTGGAAGAAGTGACAAAAATGGCCGTGGAAACAGGCTTCTCAGTCAAAGCCCTTAGCTTTTCCCCTGTTCAAGGCGGTCATGGCAATATCGAATTTTTAGCGCACTTAGAAAAATCAACACAACCAAACCAGATTGATAAAGAGGTCATAACAACTACAGTCTATCAAGCACATGAGGAATTTAAAAAGGATGAATAAACGAGAACGATTAGAAGTCATTAAAGATTTGGTAGTCCGATTTCCTATTGATACACAGGAAGAAATTGTTGAACGTCTAGAAGCAATGGGTGTCAATGCGACACAAGCAACGGTTTCACGTGATATCAAGGAACTTGGCATTATTAAGGTTCCATCAGCAGATAAGGGATATATTTACGGTTTACCAAAGGCAGGTCTTGTTAAGGTAAAATCGCAGAATGTTTTTGAAGTCTCAGTGATGGATAAAATGATTAATCTCCGTCTGGTACCCGGAAGTTCTGCTGTGGTAAAACGCCAGATTTTGGAACAATTTCAAGAACATGTTTTTTCAGTGATTGCTGATGATGACAGTATTCTGCTCATTGTTACAAACGAAGGTATTATTTCGCAAATCGAACAGACGGTTAGAGGGTGGTAGCCATGTTACTAGAAGTGTCCATTAAAAACTTCGCCATTATTGAGCAGGTATCACTGAATTTTGAAAACGGGATGACCATCCTATCTGGTGAAACAGGTGCAGGTAAATCCATTATCATTGATGCCATGAACCTGATGTTAGGGGCGCGTGCGACGACAGATGTTATCAGACACGGGGCCGCCAAGGCTGAGATTGAAGGGCTTTTTTCCTTTGAAAATAGCAGAGCTCTCGAGCAGATTTTGCTTGAACAGGGGATTGAAGTAGCTGACGAACTCATTATCCGTCGTGAAATCTTACAAAATGGCCGTTCGGTTAGCCGTGTCAATGGACAAATGGTCAATTTATCTGTCTTGAAACAGATTGGGCAATATTTAGTAGATATTCATGGTCAACATGACCAGGAAGAATTGATGAAGTCTCAACACCATATCCGTCTTTTGGACAGTTTCGGAGAAGCTGAGTTTTGGAGTCTTAAAGACCGTTATCAGACAACCTTTGATGCCTATCGTAGTCTTCGTAAACGAGTTCTTGAAAAGCAAAAAAATGAGCAGGAACACAAGGCGCGGATTGAGATGTTGGAATACCAAATTGCTGAAATCGAAGCGGCAGATTTGAAGTCTGGCGAAGATATTCAACTCAATCAGGAACGCGATAAACTGCTCAACCACAAACAAATTGCAGATACACTGACCAATGCCTATGCACTGTTAGACAATGAAGATTTTTCAAGCTTGAACAACTTGCGGTCAGCTATGAGTGACTTACAAAGCCTGGAAGAATTTGATCCAGACTACAAACAGCTCTCTTCTAGCTTGACAGAAGCTTATTATGTCGTTGAAGATGTGACCAAGCGTCTCAGTGATGTGGTGGACAATCTAGACTTTGATGGCAATCGTCTCTTGCAATTGGAAAGTCGCCTGGATTTGCTCAATACCATTACGAAGAAATATGGTGGAACTGTCGATGATGTTTTGGACTATTTTAGTAAAATCAGCGAAGAATACAATCTATTGACAGGCAATGATTTATCTGGTGATGATTTGGAAGTTCAGCTTAAGAACTTAGAGAAAGAATTGGTTGAACGAGCAGGTCAGCTCAGCCAATCACGCCATGAATTAGCTGTTGTTTTAGAAGATATTATCCGCCAAGAATTGCAAGACTTGTATATGGAGAAAGCTCGTTTCCAAGTTCGATTTACCAAAGGAAAATTTAATCGAGAAGGAAATGAAACGGTAGAATTTTACATCTCCACCAACCCAGGTGAAGACTTCAAGCCTCTGGTTAAGGTGGCTTCTGGAGGAGAATTGTCTCGGTTGATGTTGGCCATTAAGTCAGCCTTTGCCCGTAAAGAAGGTAAAACTTCTATTGTCTTTGATGAGGTGGATACAGGGGTATCTGGACGTGTGGCCCAGGCAATTGCCCAGAAAATTTATAAAATCGGACAATATGGGCAAGTATTGGCGATTTCCCATCTACCACAAGTCATTGCTATTGCAGATTATCAGTTCTTTATTGAGAAAATATCCGACGAACATTCGACCGTTTCTCGTGTCCGTCTCTTGACTAAAGAAGAGCGTATTGAGGAAATTGCCAAGATGTTAGCCGGTGACAAAATCACAGATGCAGCCCGTAATCAAGCAAAAGAATTAGTAGAAAAAGGTTAGGCGACTAGCCTTTTTGCTTATGTCCAAAGTTTATTTTTTGGTCAAAATTTGTTATAATAGATGGCAAAATTGAAGAGAATTGTAGGATGAAATATGTCAAAGATTAAGATTGTTACGGATTCAAGTACGACTATCGAACCCAGTTTGGTCGAAGAATTAAATATAACAGTTGTTCCATTATCTGTAATGGTTGACGGAGTCGTATACTCTGACAACGATTTAAAAGAAGGAGAATTCTTGGAGCTCATGCGTGGGTCAAAAAACTTGCCAAAAACAAGTCAGCCCCCAGTAGGACTCTTTGCGGAAACTTTTGCTGAATTGGCTAAAGACGGCAGTCAGATTATTGCCATTCTCTTGTCGCATGCCTTATCAGGGACAGTAGAAGCTGCTAGACAAGGTGCAACCCTTTCTGGTGCTGATGTGACAATACTCGATTCAAGCTTTACAGATCAGGCTGAAAAATTCCAAGTTGTAGAAGCAGCACGCATGGCACAAGCTGGTGCCAGCAAAGAAGAGATCCTTGCAGCTATTGAAACAGTCAAAGAAAAAACGGAATTATACATCGGTGTATCAACCCTAGAAAATCTAGTCAAGGGTGGTCGTATTGGACGTGTTCAAGGGATGTTGAGTAGCCTACTCAATATCCGTGTTATCATGGAAATGAAAGACCATCAGCTAACTCCGATTGTCAAGGGACGAGGCAATAAGACCTTTAAAAAATGGCTGGAAGAGTTCACGGCAACTCTAGCAGATAAAAAAGTAGCCGAGATTGGTATTTCCTATTCAGGAACGGCAGATTTTGCAAATGAAATGAAGAGTCAATTACAAGAGTACGTCTCAAAAGAAATTTCTGTCTTAGAGACAGGCTCCATTATTCAAACTCATACCGGTGAGGATGCCTGGGCTATTTTGATTCGTTATGAATAACAGGAAGTTGATTCAAGGCTTTGTTTTCTTTTTTCTGGCAATTCTAGGGTCGATTTTTCTATTTCATCAACTCATTCCTGTTGCCTCATCTCGTATCTCCAGACAAGAGCTTACCGTATCAGAAAAAATCAGTTTTCGATATGTGGCACTTGGTGATTCTTTGACAGAAGGTGTTGGAGATACAACTGGACAGGGGGGATTTGTTCCCTTGTTGGCTCAATCTCTAACTAACGATTATGGTTATGAAGTAGATTATAAAAATTTCGGAGTTTCTGGGAATACTAGTAATCAGATTCTTAAGCGAATGAAGGAAGATGGAGAGCTGATAAGCTACTTAAAAACAGCAGATCTGTTAACTCTGACAGTTGGTGGCAACGATTTGCGCAAGGCTATTATTAAAAACATTGCCAATCTCAAAGTTTCAACTTTTGATAAGCCCGCAAAAGATTACGGAAAACGATTGGATACAATTATTAAGACAGCGCGTAAGAATAATCCAAATCTTCCCATCTATGTTGTCGGGATTTACAATCCACTCTACCTCAATTTTCCTGAATTGACAGAAATGCAGACAATTGTTGATAATTGGAATACGATGACAGAACAGATAACTGAAAAATATCAACATGTCTATTTTGTTCCGATCAATGATTTGCTCTATAAAGGATTGGAAGGGGAGGCTGGTATTAGTCAAAATGGTAGCCAAGTTACCAATAATTTACTGTATGAGGAAGACAGTTTCCATCCCAATAATACTGGATATGAGATTATGAAAAAAGCGATATTGGAGAGAATGAATGAGACCACGGAAAGCTGGGAACCTTAATATTTGGAAATGGCTATTTTTAGCCCAGTTGGCTTTGTTGATTGGTTGCGGAATAGTCCTCTATACACGGATTCAAACAGATAGAGAGGATTTAACAAAGCTCGTTCAGACTAGTACAGAAGATACCAAGGTTGGGACCTTCTCCACTAATAGGGAACAGCTCAACCAAACCCTCACTAACTATCTAAAAGATTATCAGACGGGAGAGTTTTCCTATCAATTATTCGTAACGAGTCAGCAAGTTGTTTTTGAAGGCAGCTATCAGATTTTTGGTGTGACTATCCCACTCTATATTTATTTTCAACCTAGCAAAATGGAAGATGGCAGTATTTTGTTACAGATAATAGAAATATCAGCTGGAAGTTTATCCTTGCCGAAAGCAGAGGTATTAGCCTATTTACAAAAAAATTATAAACTACCTGCCTTTGTAAAAATAGACTCAGAACAAGCGCAAGTACAGGTTCAACTGACAGAACTGAATAACAAATTTGGTCTGTATGGAAAGGCGAATACGATTGATTTGTACAACGACCAATTCATTGTTGATATCTACAGAAAAAGACAGTAAAATAGCATTAAAAACTTGACCAAACGCCTAAAATTCGGTACTATATAGAAGTGAGTAATAACTCAGAAAATTATTGGAGGACTTAGCAAATGGCTAATAAACAAGATTTGATTGCAAAAGTTGCAGAAGCAACTTCATTGACTAAAAAAGACTCAGCAGCAGCTGTTGATGCAGTATTCGGAGCAGTAGCAGACTACCTTGCAGCTGGTGAAAAAGTACAATTGATCGGTTTCGGTAACTTTGAAGTTCGTGAGCGTTCAGCACGTAAAGGTCGCAACCCACAAACTGGTAAAGAAATCGAAATCGCAGCTTCAAAAGTTCCAGCATTCAAAGCTGGTAAAGCTCTTAAAGACGCTGTAAAATAATTTAACGTGAAAAAGCCTATTGTAGCAACGTTTCTGCGTTGTGCAGTAGGCTTTTTTCTGTGTTTTGGGGCTCCCAGAGTCAGGGGAGTGACTCTGGGAGGTTAGAAATGAAGCAAAAGCATTTTGCGTCAAAGATGGAGAAGCTTTATACTCAATGAAAATCAAAAGTAGCCTAGGAAACGAAGCCGAAGATAGAACTCTGTTACTTTCTTATTTCAAGGTAACAGGCTGAAAACCTCCACTGGAGCTTTTCACCCATCAAGGCTCTTGACAACGGTTAATTTTGATTTTCGAAGAGTATTAGTAGTTTTCTACAGTACACATTCTCGTTTTAAGACAACAAAAAAACCAGCCTTGGCCAGCTGATTTTTTAGGAGATTTATGAAAAATTTTAGGATACACTTATAGTATACTCGAATTTTCAGATTCTTCATCGGTCTGTAGACCTATTTTGTTAAAAAATAAACATGTGTTATAATAGAAAAAATAAAAAAGGGAAGATTTTTTATGACAATCCGTAAAGCTAGACAATCTGATATTCCAGTTTTAAATGAATTGCTTCAAGATATTTTACAGGTGCATCACCAGGCACGACCAGATATTTTTAAAAGTGCAGGTCAAAAATTTTCTGAGGCTGAATTAGTAGCACTTTTGGAAAATCCAAATAAGCCTATTTTTGTCTTTGAGCTAGAGGGACAAGTGGTTGGGCATCTTTTTTGTGAATTATCTATCGCAACAGGCGATGTTTTAGAACCAGTTAAAACCTTGTTTATTGATGATTTGTGTGTAGCCAATTCGGCGCGTGGTCAAAAAATTGGCGAGCAACTTTATGAATTTGCTCTTTCCTATGCTAAGGAGCAGGGTTGCCACAATCTTACCTTGGATGTATGGGCTGACAATGCAGGAGCTGTCCGTTTTTATGAACGCCAAGGAATGAAACCGCAAAAGTTCCGTATGGAGCAAATAATAAATTAAAAAAGAGGGAGTCCCTCTTTTTAATGTTCTCTCATTTTTGCTAATAAGTTTTGAGCAGTTTCTAGGTTGCTGTGCTTTTCTTTTCGCAGGAGTTGGGCTAGTTGGTCTACTTCATGCTCCTCGGCACCAGCAAGTAGCGCTAGGGATTTTGCGTGGAGCTTCATGTGACCAGCCTGAATCCCTGAAGTAACAAGAGCACGCAGGGCAGCAAAGTTCTGACAGAGACCGATAGAAGCGGTGATAGAAGCTAATTGGCGCGCCTTTGGTTGTTGGAGAAGGTCAAAAGCGACGGCTACCTTTGGATTGAGCCCGATAGAGCCACCGACGGAGGCGATCGGAAGAGGTAGGGTGATGGAGCCGACCAAGTGCTCGCCATCAATGGACCAAGTAGAAAGCCCCTTGTATTGCCCATCACGGCTGGCATAAGCATGAGCCCCGGCTTCGACTGCCCGCCAGTCATTTCCTGTAGCGATAACGACAGCATCTATACCATTAAAAATCCCTTTGTTATGTGTCGCAGCACGATAAGGGTCCACTTGCGCCAGTTTGCCTGCCAGGGTTATTTTTTGAGCAGTTTCTTGAGCAATGGCAGAGCTGGTAGCCAGACTAGAGATGGCAATATGACATTGGGCGGTGACCAGTGACTCCTTTGCATAGTTGGAGAGGATTCCCATCAAAGCCTGTCCCTTGCTGAGCTTTTCTAAATCATCCTTAACAGCTTCTAACATGTTATTGAGGATATTGGCTCCCATGGCTTCTTGTACATCAACCTTAAGATAGACAATCAAAAACTCATCTTTACTCTCAACAGTCAATTCTCTTGCACCGCCCCCTCGTTTAACAATAGAAGGGTGTGCTTGATTGGCAGTCGCTAAAATACTCTCCTTCTGGTCAAGAATCGCCTGTGTCGCTCTGCTAAGGTCCGAAATATCGTAGAGAGCAACTTGTCCAATCATGATACGGTTGTGAATAGTCGTTGTAAAACCGCCAGATTTAGCGATGATTTTGGCTCCGAAAGACGCAGCTGCAACCACAGAAGGTTCTTCAGTAACCATCGGTACAGAATAAGTTTGTCCATCCACTAGAAGTTCTGGAAGTACAGAAAAAGGTAAGGAAAACGTTCCTAGATGATTTTCTGCCATCTTTCCCGCAATTGCTTCTGGCAGGTTTTTGTCTTTGTATAGAATGTCTAAGCTATCTTCTGATAGGGAACGATTCTGACGGAGAATATCAATGCGCTCTTGGCGTGATTTTTTATAAAATCCGGAAAAAGTTGACATAGGTTCCTCTTTCTATAGGAAAGCGCCCCTTGGTGAGAGCCAAAGGGCGCCGTTTTGGGGAGTGGGAAAGAACTTGACTGATAGAAAAGAGTTCGTCTTCCCGCCCCCGCACAGTTGATTAGGTCAGATTTAGAGTGTAATAACACGAATAAATCTGACAATCAACCACTGCGCTGAGATGTTGACGCTAACTGTGAAAAGTGTGCTGGAAATTCGATCAGCCTATCATTCATTGGAATAATGAATGATAGGTAAAATGTTTATTTACGATAGATACGTTTGTGATTGTCCACTTTGATAAGGGCAAAGGGAGTTTGGTCTTCTGGTAGGTCAAGGGATGAACCAGTTTCATCAAGGATAATTTCTTCAAAGAAGACTTGTTCGTATTCCTTAACGCTGAGTTTTGTACGCTGATTGAGTTGTTCTAAACGATTTTCTTGTAAGTGGTCGCGATAACCTTCAACGAGTTGACCGCTGAAAATTTCACAGACAGCGCCGCTACCATAGCTATAAAAGAGGATTTGATTCCCTGTCTCTAAAGCTCTGCTATTTTCCAAAAGGGAAAGGAGGGAGAGGAAGATAGAGCCAGTGTAGATGTTGCCGACAACCTTATTATAGACGATTGCTTCTTGGAAACGCTCTGTCAAACGTTCCAATGTTTCTTCGTCCTGAGTGATAGCCTGCAATCCTTTAAGACCTTGCTTGGAGAAAGGAATGTGTAAGCACATGGCAGCAAAATCGTTGAGGGTTTTGCCTGTTTTTTGTTGATAGTAGTCGAAAGTTGTCGTCAAGCAATCGGTGTACTGTTCAGTTGAAAATTTACCATCAACACGTGGATATTTGTCGTAGTTAGGACGCCAGAAGTCGTAGATGTCACGTGTCTGGCAGACATTATCATTGTTTAGGACCAAAATTCGTGGGTTTGCGGTTACCAACATGGCAACTGCACCAGCACCTTGAGTAGGTTCACCGCCAGAAGCGACTCCATACTTTGCAATATCACTAGCAATGACTAGGACTTTTGATTCTGGGAATTGAGCGATATGGCTTTTGGCAAGACTTAGTCCAGCGGTTGCACCGTAACAGGCCTCCTTCATCTCGATGGAGCGAGCGAAGGGCTGAATACCGAGTAATCCATGAATGGTGACGGCAGCAGCCTTACTTTGATCTACGCTAGATTCTGTACCGACAATAACCATGTCAATAGTTTGTTTATCTTCTTCTGTCAGAATGGCTTCGGCAGCCTTTGCACCAAGACTGATAATATCTTGAGTTACAGGAGCTACAGCCATTTCAGACTGAAGAAGACCAATCTTAAATTTATTTGGGTCCACATTGCGGGCTTGGGCTAAATCAGCCAAATCTAAAACATAATCGGGTGCCGCAAATCCGATTTTATCAATACCGATGTTCATAATATATCCTTTGTGTACAAATGATAGGTTAACTTGTTTGCGCATTGGAAACGATTAGGGAGATGCCTTGACCGCCTCCGATACAAAGTGAGCAAAGACCAAGCTCTTTTTCTTGCTTGATTAATTCGTGAATCAGAGTGACTAGGATTCGACTACCACTAGCTCCGATTGGATGTCCAAGGGCGATAGCACCACCATTGACATTGACTTTTGCAGGATTAATGCCGAGTTGTTTGACAACTGGAATTGATTGGGCTGCGAAAGCTTCGTTGAGTTCAAATAAGTCAATATCTTCGACGGATTTGCCGATTTTTTCAAGGGTTTTTTGACTAGCTGTTATAGGACCTAACCCCATATAGGCAGGATCTAAACCGCTTGTTGCATAGGCCTCAATATAGGCGAGTGGCTGGATATTTAGCTCACTGGCTTTTTCATCAGACATGAGTACCAAGACAGCACAGCCGTCGTTGATGCCAGAAGCATTGGCTGCGGTGACGGTTCCATCTTTTTTGAAAGCTGGACGGAGTGTTGCCAATTTTTCAATTGGTGTCAGACGAGGATACTCATCTGTGGCAAAAATAGTTTCGCCTTTCCGGTTTTTTAGTCTAATAGGAACAATTTCGTCAACAAATCTTCCCTCAGCAATAGCTTTTGCAGCCTTCTCTTGGCTACTGTATGCAAAAGCATCTTGCTCTGCGCGACTGACTTGATAGCGTTCAGCAACATTTTCTGCAGTAATGCCCATGTGATAGTCGTTGAAGGCATCTGTCAAACCGTCTGTTAACATGGAATCTTCCAGACTAATATGCCCTAATTTACTACCAAACCGGCTAGTTTTGGATAGATAAGGTGCCTGGCTCATGATTTCAATGCCTCCAGCCACAACTACATCATTGTCACCGAGAAGGATTGATTGTGTGGCAAGAAGGACTGATTTGAGACCAGAACCACAGACTTTATTGACTGCATAGGCAGAGGCTGTCTGAGGAATGCCTGCACGAATAGCAATTTGACGTGCAATATTTTGTCCTTGTCCTGCTGATAGAACATTTCCGAAGATAACTTCATCAACGCTGTCTGCAGGGATGTTTTTATTAGCTAAGGCTGTTTCGAGGACTTGCGCCCCTAAATCAGCGATTTCAATATCTTTCAGACTACCTCCGAAACTGCCGATGGCAGAACGATAGGCAGACACGATAGCTACTTTTTTCATGATAACTCCTATAGTGGTATCGTTTTGAACTGTCGTGTTCAGCCTTACTATTATACCATTATTTTGTCTTTTTTCTAAGAAGAAAGATAGGTCTAGAGACTGAATTTACATGAAAGAGTAATGAAAGCGTACACAGATTGTGGAAAGGCTGGCATTTTTTTACCTTTTCGTGTAAAATAGAGAAGTATAAGAGGGGAACCTCAAAATTTAAAGGAGAATCCATAAATGGTAAAATTGGTTTTTGCTCGCCATGGTGAGTCTGAATGGAACAAAGCTAACCTTTTCACTGGTTGGGCTGATGTTGATTTGTCTGAAAAAGGTACACAACAAGCAATCGATGCAGGTAAATTGATCAAAGAAGCAGGTATCGAATTTGACCTTGCTTTCACATCTGTATTGAAACGTGCTATCAAGACTACAAACTTGGCTCTTGAAGCTGCAGATCAATTGTGGGTACCAGTTGAAAAATCATGGCGTTTGAACGAACGTCACTACGGTGGTTTGACTGGCTTGAACAAAGCTGAAGCAGCTGCTGAATTTGGTGATGAGCAAGTTCACATCTGGCGTCGTTCTTATGATACTTTGCCACCAGAAATGGCTAAAAATCATGAGCATTCAGCACACACTGACCGTCGCTATGCACACCTTGATGATTCAGTTATTCCAGATGCAGAAAACTTGAAAGTAACGCTTGAGCGTGCCCTTCCATTCTGGGAAGATAAAATTGCTCCAGCATTGAAAGACGGTAAAAATGTATTCGTAGGTGCACACGGTAACTCAATCCGTGCTCTTGTAAAACACATCAAACAATTGTCTGATGACGAAATCATGGATGTGGAAATTCCAAACTTCCCACCACTTGTATTCGAATTGGATGAAAACTTGAACATTGTGAAAGAGTACTACTTGGAAGCATAATTCATTTAAGGCCTGAGCTCGCTCAGGCTTTTTTAGTTTTGAATATCGGATTTTTCATAGAGAGTATGGTATACTGGTGGTATTAAATGGTAGGAGGAGTTTATTATGGCAAGTAAAAAAATGCTACATGCATGTTTGCGTGTTGAGAACTTAGAAGCATCTCAAAAATTTTATGAAGAAGCATTTGGATTTAAGGAAACCCGTCGCAAGGACTATCCAGAGCACAAGTTTACCTTGGTTTACTTAGCACTTGAAGGGGATGACTTTGAGATTGAATTGACCTACAATTATGATCATGGTCCCTATATCGTAGGGGATGGCTTCTCGCATCTAGCTCTTTCTTCAGATGATTTAGAAGGTGATAATGCTAAGCATAAAGAATTGGGCTATCCAACGACAGACATCAAGGGCTTGCCAGGAAGTCCAGGTCGTTATTATTTTGTGACAGATCCAGATGGCTACCGTGTGGAAGTCATTCGTGCAGATTAATTTAGAAAAGATTGCCTAGGCAGTCTTTTTCTTTTTAGAAAAAAATCAGAAAATGGCAGAAGGGAGGGCATTAGGAAGTAAATCAATTATTTATACTCAATGAAAATCAAAAGTAGCCTAGGAAACGAAGCCGAAGATAGAACTGGAGTTCATCAAGGCAAGTTGACAACGGATAATTTTGATTTTCGAAGAGTATTACCTAATCTTTTTATGAGTTTTTATAGAACTGTCTTGACAAGAGCCTTTAAATGATTTAGCATAGTTTATATATGTTTTGAATGGGAGGTTGGATATGAAAAAAGTTAGTTTTTGGTTGGGAATCAACATCGCCTTGCTCGGCATGATGGTAAGTTTGGCTTTATGGTTATTTGCAGGACTTCAAGAAAGACAAGTTAGTCAGTTTATCGAGGAAAAACAACAAACCATCCTCGCTAAAGGCAAGGGCAAAATTCAAGAGGGAAATATTGATACGACCCATGTTGTGGCTGCCTTACCTACAGATGATGCAGGTCAAGTCTTAGGACCTGTAGAAAGTCGAATGATTTCTTATGTTCAAAGACGCTTTGGTCATAAAAAGCCAGCAGGAAAAATTCAAAAATTGGTCTTTGTTTCGTCAATAGAGGGAAAAACTAATTTTAAAAATGTAACAGCTCGTGAAATTCAAGCGGAGCATTATAAAGTAGACAACTTGCAAATTAAAAAGCAGGATAAACTCCCGTCTGAGCGTGTGTTGTTGACGCAGGACAATGAATTGTTTACCCTGGAAGATTTATTACCTAATTTATCCTCTGCAGCAAGTATTATTGTTGATCATCTAAGAGAAGCCTTACTTGCTCAAGGAATGGAAAAGACTGATGTAGAAGCGATTGTCAAAAAGTTTGAAACGCTAGACTTAAATGCTATTTCCTTTAGTTATGGAGACAGCCAATTAACCTTACAATTACCAGATGGTTACGGCATTAACCAGTTGGTTCTACCAATTTCAGATTTGTACCCAGTAGTGAAGAGTGATTATCTAGTAGATGCTGATAAGGTGGGCTATGATGAGTATATGGCTGCACAAGTTGTGGATAAGAAACATTTGAGACAGGTAGCTCTAACCTTTGATGATGGACCAAATCCGAATACGACACCGGTAGTTTTAGATTTATTGAAAAAATATAATGCCAAAGCAACTTTCTTTGTTGTTGGTAAGGCTGTAGCTGGGAATGAAGCTATTCTCCGTAGAATGGTAGCGGAAGGGCACGTCATCGCCAACCATACGTGGAATCATCCTAATCTAGTCACTATTTCTGGGGAGCAAGTACAGAGAGAAATTCAAGATACACAGGCAGCTATTACTGAAGCTACAGGTATTGTACCAACAATGGTTCGTCCTCCGTATGGTTCGGTTAACCAGGCTGTTGTCAATCAGATGGGACTTCCATCGATTTATTGGTCGGTCGATTCTAAAGATTGGAAGAGTCGCAATCCCCAAGCCATTTTGAAAGAAATAAAAGAACAGACTTGTCCAGGAAGTATTATCCTAATGCATGATATTCATCAGTCAACAGTTGATAGCCTCGAGTCTGTATTGCAATACTTAACAGGCGAGGGCTACAATATGGTTACTGTAACAGACTTACTCGGTAGTCCTCTCAATCCTCAATTAATCTATTATTCACAGGAATTATCTGGTCCAGCCCAGTAAGAATGATAAAAGGCTTAGAATCATGTTAGTAGAAACACTGGTTCTAAGCCTTTTGTATATTGTTCATTATATTTTGTAGAGCTCTTGATTCTTGAGAATGACTTCTTGGACGGAGGCATACTTTTTTAATTGTTTTAGTTCGCTAGGACTAGATACTAGGGTGATGACAAGTCCCTCCTTGCCCATGCGCCCAGTACGTCCGGAACGATGAGTGTAGGCTTCTTGGTCAAAAGGAACTTCAAAGTTGAGGACACATTCTAAGTTGTCAATATCGATACCACGTGCGACCATATCTGTAGCAAGTAGAAGATTGAGTTCGTGATTTTTGAAACGTTCGATGATGACCTTGCGGAATTTTACGTTGACATCAGAAGCCAATGAAACTGCATTCACTCCATTATAGAGTAGTTTATCTTCGCTTGCACCAAGGTCTGATAGGCTGTTAAAAAATGCAAGAGCACGAAAATCAGGGATATTGGCAAACTTACGTAGAGTTTCCAAACGTTCACGCTTATCTACCATCATATAGCAATGCTGGATATTATCCAATTTCTGCTCAGATAAATCAATGCTTTCAATGTCTTGAGCAATTTTTTGACGGTCAAATTTAGCTGTTGCACTCATGTAGATCAACTGGTGGTCACGAGGTACATAGTTAATAATCTTTTCGACAAACTGATATTGAGAATCGGAGAATAGCTGATCAAATTCATCTAGGATGATGGTGTTAATATTCATCATCTTGATTTTTTTCAATTTAATCAACTCGAAAATACGACCAGGTGTTCCAATCAGGATTTCTGGTCCTTTTTTTAGTCGCTCAATCTGGCGTTTTTGACTGGAACCAGATAAGAATAGTTGAGCAGTCAACCCAATTGTCTCCGACCAAGTCTTACAAACATCAAATATTTGGCCAGCCAGCTCTGTATTTGGTGCGAGGATGAGTAATTGTTGGGCTTTTTTAGGAGTTAGGGCTAATAGGCTAGGCCAGAGGTAGGCAAGGGTTTTTCCTGTGCCTGTTGGGCTGATAGCTAGAAGGGACTTGCCGTTTGCAATAGGCTCAAAGGCCTGGACTTGGATAGGAGTAAAGTCCTCAAAGCCAAGTAGGGTAAGCTGGTCCGTCCAGCTGGAGGGAAATTTAGATTTCATTGTTATCCGCCTTAAAGATTATTCCTGCGTCTTGACGCATGGTGTAAAGTGTTTGATGGACGCTTTCTGCTACAGCCAACCACTGGTCCACAAGCTCGCGGTTTTGTTGCTTGATTGCCTGTGCAATTTCTAGCGCTTCTTCGAGCATAGGGTGCTGGGCCGCTTGGATTGGTAAAACAATTTGCTCTCCGTCATGTTTTGTGAAAATAGCAGAGCTGATATGCTGGCATGCGTTGAGTGTTAGTGTTCCATCATTTGTATAGATTTCGCTTGCTAGATTGCTCGTAATATTTTTTCCTGCCTGAATGTGGACGATATAGTTGTCATAAATGAGTTGTCCCGAACCATTTAAGTCAATACTAGAAGGTAGCTGTTGTGCTACATAGCGGGCCGTTCTGGGAGTTCCCAAAATGCCGATAGCGGCGTAGAGCGTATAGATACCTAGATCCATGAGAGCACCACCGGAAAAAACAGTTGAAAAGATATTTGGCATTTGCCCAGCCAACAATTCAGGCATCTTAGAAGAATACTTGGCATACCCAAATGAACCACCTAAAATCGTTTTATCCGTCAAAAATTCACGGATAATGGTTTGAGCCTGTTCGTGATAGTTTCGAGCAGCCTCAAAGAGGCAAACATTATTTTCTTGGGCAACGCGACGCAATTGTCCTAATTCCTGAGGTGTAGAAACAATGGGTTTCTCAACAATAGCATGTTTACCAGCAGCTAGAACCGCTTTTGCCTGTTCAAAGTGCAGGGCATTTGGACTGGCAATATAGACAACATCAATGGGAGCAGAAAGAAATTTTACCCATTCTGTGTATAAATCGACTCCTTCATACTGCTCTGAAAAGACAGCAGCAGTTTCTAGTTTACGGGAGAAAACAGCCTGTAGCTGATAATGTCCACTTAAATGGGCCGCCTCTATAAAACGATGAGAGATATCTGAGGTGCCAACAATACCAAAATTAAGCATAAATTCTCATTTCTTTTGTGTTATCCTTTTCATTATACCATGTTTCATGGTAAAATAGTATTGAAAATAGAAGGAGATGATGATGACTCAGAAACCCATTATTATTGGCGTAACCGGCGGATCTGGGGGTGGCAAGACAAGTGTGTCGCGTGCCATTCTGGATAATTTCCCAAATGCTCGTATATCTATGATTGAACACGATTCTTATTATAAGAATCAGTCCCACCTGACCTTTGAAGAACGGATACTGACCAATTATGACCATCCACTGGCTTTTGATACGGATTTGATGATTTACCATATCAGTGAGCTATTAGCAGGACGTTCAGTGGATATTCCGATTTATGATTACACTCAGCACACACGTTCAGAGAAAACCTATCGTCAGGAACCACAAGATGTATTTATTGTGGAAGGTATTTTAGTATTGGAAGACAAACGGTTGCGGGATTTAATGGATATTAAGATATTCGTCGATACTGATGACGATATTCGTATCATTCGCCGCATTAAGAGAGACATGGAAGAGCGTGGCCGTAGCTTAGATAGTATCATTGAGCAGTACACCTCGGTGGTGAAACCAATGTATCACCAGTTTATCGAGCCAACCAAGCGCTATGCAGATATCGTCATTCCTGAAGGCGTCAGCAACGTTGTAGCCATCGACTTGATTAACACCAAGGTGGAGAGTATATTAAGAGAGCGTGGTTAAGATGCCCAAGCAAAGAATATTACCTCATATCATATTAGGGATTATGGGTGCTAGCGGTCAGATGGTAACTGGCAAACAGATTACCGACTATGTTCAACGTGATTTAGGCGAATTTTGGCAGGTTGCCCATAGCCAAGTCTATCCAGAATTAAAGCGTATGACCAAGGAAGAATTAATTACTTGTCATGCAGTACCTGGAAATGAAAAGGAAAAGCAGTATGCGATGACGGCTACTGGTCGTCAGATTTTAGACGAATGGCTATCCATTCCAAATGAAGAAACGCCTCAGCAAAAAGACTTGTTTTCAATCAAGATGTTTTTTATCCGTGAAAAGGATGACCCACGGATTCCTGGTTTGTTGCAGAGTCAAATTGAACTAGTCACCAAGCACTTAAAACACCTAGACAGTCGTAAAGTTGAGCTGTTCTCAACCAAGGAAAGTATCCAAGACAATTATGGACACTATTTGATTTTGACACGGGCTATTGAACGCAACCGTGCCCAGCTCAAATGGTTAGAGGATACACTGGCAGAAAGGAAAGTATCCAAGACAATTATGGACACTATTTGATTTTGACACGGGCTATTGAACGCAACCGTGCCCAGCTCAAATGGTTAGAGGATACACTGGCAGAAATGTAACGATTCGGATTTCCGAATCGTTTTTCCTTGTGTCCTGTTTTGGATTATGTTAGAGTAAGAAGAAATGTGACTTAATTGGAGGAATGTATGTCAATCAAACAGATGGTTAGTATGGCGCTAGTAGTTTGGAATTTAGTTGTCTTCATTACCTATGGTATGGATAAAGGAAAGGCAAGAAAGAACGCCTATCGGATTTCAGAAAAGACCTTATTACTCATGTCCTATTTTGGTGGCGGACTGGGTGCCTGGGCAGGTGGAACCCATTTTCGGCATAAGACACAGAAAAAGTATTTTCAACTAGCCTGGGCTATAGGGGTATTGATTGATGCAGTGATTATGTACTGGATGTGGAAATAGGCGCAAGCCTTTTTCTTTATCGCTCGGACTATAAAAGTCGGCTTAACTATGCTATAATGTTCCTATGACAAAACAAGAAAAAATTTCAAATTATCAACTATTATTGGCTCAATTGGAAGCTCTTCTTGATGGTGAAACCAATGCTTTAGCCAATCTATCAAATGCTTCTGCTTTGCTCAATCAAGCTCTACCAAACTCTGTCTTTACAGGATTTTACTTATATGATGGTCAAGAATTGATTTTGGGGCCTTTTCAGGGTGGCGTTTCCTGTGTTCATATTGCACTTGGAAAGGGTGTCTGCGGTGAGGCTGCAGCCAAGCGCCAGACTATTCTCGTAGACGATGTTCGTCTACATGATAACTATATTTCCTGCGATGCGACAGCCCTATCAGAAATCGTTGTGCCAATGGTGAAAAACGACCAGTTGCTGGGCGTTTTGGACTTGGATTCGAGATTGGTAGCTGATTATGATACGATTGACCAAGACTATCTAGAAAAGTTCGTTGCTCTCTTGGTTGAGAAGACGGACTGGAATTTTGCTATGTTTGGAGAAAAACGCTAATGTACCAAGCTTTATATAGGAAGTACCGAAGCCAGACCTTTGGGGAGATGGTGGGGCAGGAGGTGGTTGCGACCACACTCAAACAGGCCATTGAACAGGGGAAAATCAGTCATGCCTATCTCTTTTCAGGTCCTCGTGGTACGGGTAAGACATCAGCAGCTAAGATTTTTGCCAAGGCCATGAATTGTCCTAATCAGGTTGGAGGCGAGCCTTGTAACGATTGTTATATCTGTCAGGCTATTACGGAAGGTAGCCTGGAAGATGTGATTGAGATTGATGCTGCTTCCAACAATGGTGTGGATGAAATTCGTGATATTCGTGATAAATCGACCTATGCACCTAGTCTTGCGACCTATAAGGTCTATATCATCGACGAGGTCCACATGCTGTCTACTGGTGCCTTCAACGCCCTCTTGAAGACCTTGGAAGAGCCGACTGAAAATGTGGTCTTTATTCTAGCAACGACGGAATTGCACAAAATTCCTGCCACCATTCTGTCAAGGGTGCAACGATTTGAATTTAAGTCCATCAAGGTGACGGACATTCAGGAGCACTTGGCTGCAATTTTGACCAAGGAAGGGCTAATCTTTGACGAGCAGGCTCTGACGATCATTGCGCGTCGGGCAGAAGGGGGGATGCGGGATGCCCTATCCATTTTGGATCAGGCTCTCAGCCTTAGTCAGGACCAGCAAGTGACCTTGGAAATTGCTGAGGAAATTACGGGTTCTATCAGCTTGCGTGCCTTGGATGACTATGTGGCAAGTCTGCGTCAAGGGGATAGTGTCACAGCTCTCCAGCATCTACAAACCTTGTTTGACCAAGGAAAGAGTATGAGCCGTTTTGCGACAGATCTTTTGCACTATTTGAGAGATGTCCTTATCGTGCAGACGGGTGGTGAGGATACGCATTTAACAACAGGTTTTTCAGAAAATCTAGCTCTTGAGCAGGCACGGATTTTTACCATGATTGAGATGGTGACCAGGGGTTTGGCGGACATCAAGTCCAGTCCTCAACCGAAGATTTACGCTGAAATGATGACCATTCGTTTGGCTGAAGATAGTTCTCCTTCGGGGGCAATGGCAGAGCTGCCAGCTGATTTACTGGGGCAACTAGCCAGTCTGCAACAACAAGTTGCGGATTTACAGAAACAACTAGGTCAATTATCTAGTCAACCAAGTGCTGTTAAGCCAGTTTCACGCAAGCCGCAGGCTCCGAAGAAGTACCGATTGGATACCAGCAAGGTTCATGCTATTTTGCAGGAAGCTATGGAAAATCCAACCTTGGCGCGTGAAAATTTGACTCGCTTGCAGAATGCTTGGGGAGAAATTATTGAGAGTTTATCAGGAGCAGATCGTGCCTTGCTTGTTGGTTCTCAACCAGTCGCTGCAAATGAAAATCATGCGATTCTAGCCTTTGATTCTCCACTTAATGCTGAACAGACTATGAAGCGTGACAATCTCAATACCATGTTTGGAAATATTCTCAGCAAGGCCGCAGGTTTTTCGCCACAGATTTTAGCCATTGCTCAGGAAGATTGGGTAAGTATTCGTGCTGAATTTTCAGCCAAGGCCAAGGGGCAAAAAACGCAAGAAAGAGAAAAAGAAGAAAGCCCAGTTCCAGAAGAATTTGGCTTTCTAGCGGACTCAGTAGAGATTTTGAATGATTAAAAAATATCAGTCCTAAGACTGATGAATAGTTTTGATAGATATTTTATACTATATTCAATCCTAAATATTTTTCATATCTCCTTAAGAAACACTGACTGATTTAGTTGGTGTTTTCTTGTTTAGAAAAGAATCGAAACCTATCAAGAAAGCATATAAAAATTCAGCCAGTTGACTGAATTTTTGGTATAATCTATTTTATGAAACTTCCACAATTTCTTTTTTTAGCCATTACAACTATTTTAGCTGTTTATTTTATGAATGCATCGATTTTGACAGGAGATTTCTTGATTGCAGGTATCTACGCCTTTATCGCCTATCGGAATCTTCATTTTGCTTACAAGGTGACTAAATTTATTCGTTTGGTGGAGAAGCAGACCAAGAAGTAAGGCTGATTTCTCCGCTGGAGATAATTTTTGCTTTGCCGTTATCTAACTGGATAACCAGGTTTCCTGTGTCAGTAACAGCGATGGCAGTACCCTTAAATTCAACTTGATTTTCTACAAAGCTCACTTGTTGGCCAACGACAAGTGATTTTTCTTTGTAAAGGGCAATTAGTTCCTTCTCATCGGTTTCTAAGAAGGCTTTCCAGATGGCAGTAATGAGTTGGTTGCGGGTAAATGGTGGTTGTTCCTCGAAAAGATTTCCGGCAGATTGTTGTAATTCCTTAGGGAAATCGTCTATGCGGACATTGATGCCGACACCGATAATGACATCGGTTACCCGTTGGTTTTCCATGGAAGAGATAGCCTCAGTGAGGATGCCAGCAACCTTTTTGTGTCCGAGATAGATGTCATTGACCCACTTGATTTGGACGTCCAAGTCGCAAAGAGATTGAATGGCCTTCACAACAGCTGCTGCAGCTAAAATGGTGTAGGGCTTAAATTCTAGAAATGGAACATTGGGAGAGAGACGAAGCGACATATAAATGCCACCTGACTTGGAGGCATAAAAGGGTCTCCCAAATCGTCCCTTGGCTTTATTCTGATAGGGAGCTAGATACAGGGCAGGACTAGTATGACCTGATTCAATACCTTGTTTGGCATCTAGCTGGGTGGAGTCGCTATCCATATTCAGATGGACAGGTAGTTGAAGCTCCTGGGAGATTAATTCGGGTAGGAGTAAATCGCCTTCGGCTAATCTATAGCCACGATTACGGGCAGCCTCAATAGTTAAACCATGCGTTTCTAACTGGCGAATGGCCTTCCAAATGGATGTCCGTGAAATGCCCAATTCCTGTGCCAAATCTTCTCCGCTGACATAATCCTCTCTCTCTTTTAAAAGGAGATATATTTTCTGATAGGTTTTCATACCTTCATTATAGCAAAAAAATTACCTAAAACGTGATATAATAGTTTCAAATAAGGAGGTTTTCATGAAGACACTTGATTACATTATTAAATTGACCAACACTCCGTCGCCAACTGGTTTTACGACGGATATTATGAATTACATCAAGGCAGAGGTTGAAAGTTTCGGCTATACTGCTAGTAAGACCGCTAAAGGTGGTGTTTTGGTGACAGTTTCGGGGGAAAATGACCAGGAACATCGCATGGTGACTGCTCACCTAGACACATTGGGGGCCATGGTGCGTGCAGTGAAGCCAGATGGCCGACTCAAAATGGATTTGGTGGGAGGATTTGGATACCCTTCTATCGAGGGAGAAAACTGCTTAATTCATTGTGCCAAGAATGGTAAGACCTTTACAGGTACGATTTTGATGCACCAAACTTCTGTCCATGTCTACCGAGATGCCAGCACCGCTGAGCGCAATCAGACCAATATGGAAATTCGTTTGGACGAAAAAGTGACCAATGCGGACGAGACGCGGGCCTTGGGTATTGAAGTCGGAGATTTTATATCATTTGATCCTCGGACTGTTGTGACTGAAACTGGCTTTATCAAGAGTCGTCACTTGGATGATAAGGTATCCGCAGCTATCTTGCTTCATCTTTTGAAAGTCTATAAGGAAGAGGGAGCGACCTTGCCTTATACGACACATTTCTATTTTTCAAACAATGAAGAAATCGGCTACGGTGCTAACTCCAGCATTCCTGCTCAGGTGGTTGAATATTTGGCAGTCGATATGGGGGCAATGGGAGATGACCAGCAGACGGATGAGTACACGGTTTCTATCTGTGTCAAGGACGGCTCAGGTCCCTACCATTATGAACTCCGTCAGCACTTGATAGCCTTGGCTGAAAGAGATGGAATTCCTTACAAGCTGGATATTTATCCTTACTATGGTTCCGATGCTTCGGCAGCTATGCGAGCAGGTGCAGATGTTAAGCATGCCCTACTGGGTGCGGGAATTGAGTCCAGCCATTCCTATGAACGGACGCATTTGGATTCTGTAGTTGCGACTGAGCGGATGGTAGATGCCTATTTGAAATCAGCAATGGTAGATTAAGATGAATGAAACCCGTTTTTTAGAGTTATTCAATGACTTGGATAAGGTCTTGCGTAGGGTGTGCGGTGTTGCGGATGGGGAATATGCAGATGTAGGCTCTATGTTGACCAAGGCAAAGGAATTGACGCGACATAATCCCGTTGAGGCGAACTGGGATAAACTCTATGTAGCTCGTCAGTTGCGTAATCTCATGGTTCATGAGAAACGAACAGGTTTGAAGGAAGTAGCCCAACCTTCGCAGGAATTGATCACTGTTTTGGAAAAAGTGATAGCCCAGTACCAAGAACCGGTTACCATTGCCGACTATTTACAAAAGACCCAGAAAATTAAGCCGGTTATTTTTGAGGCCAAGGACAAATTGATAAAGGCTTTAGAAATTGTGGAGCAAGAGCATTTTTCTAAGTTTCCTATTTTTTCTGACAAGGTTTATCAAGGCCTGGTTTCTGACAAGGGATTGACAAATTGGTTGGCCAAGGCAAGTAAGGAAACGGGCTCTATACGTGAAAAATTGGTGGGGGCTAGCCTCGAAGACGTACTAGCTTGTGAGGAAGATAGTATTCAGGTAATTGTTCTGCCAATAACAGCCCATCTTTATCAGGTAATTAATTATTTTGAGGGGCGTAAGCGCACAACCGTCCTAGTCAGTCGTCAGGCGAGCGGGAAGCTTCATTCGCCAGAGGATCTTGTTGGTATTGTCACAGCCCAGGACTTGGCAGAGCTTTATGGGATGGTGGATTGAGTGGAGAAAGGAGAAGTCATGTCAACAAATCGTTTAGCTTGGGATGAGTATTTTGCGGCTCAGGCGCTTTTGATTGCCAATCGGGCAACCTGTAAAAGAGCCAAGGTCGGTGCGGTTTTGGTTAAGGACAATAAAGTTATCGCAACAGGCTACAATGGTTCTGTTTCAGGAACCGAACATTGTTTGGATCAGGAATGCCTTATGATTGATGGTCATTGCGCTAGAACCCTGCATGCGGAAGTCAATGCCATTTTACAAGGAGCGGAGCGGGGAATTCCAAAAGGTTTTACTGCCTATGTGACCCATTTTCCATGTCTCAACTGCTCCAAGCAATTGTTACAGGTTGGTTGTAAGCGGGTTGTCTATATCAATGAATACCGCATGGATGACTATGCTCAGTACTTGTATAAAGAAAAGGGCTGTGAGTTGGTTCATTTGCCGCTAGAGGTGGTTAAACAGGCTATCGCAGAAGCGGAATTTATTTAGAAGCGATAGACATTTCAGGAGGCGCTGGTGGATAACAAACAACTGACGCTAGAGCAAGAGAAACAGATTTAAAAATCAGTCGTAGGGACGCTTCTTTGCTCTGATTTTCATTAGGGATACTTCATAAGCTAGGAATTTTGGAGAGAAATATGATTTTTAAAGTAGCGATTTTACAGGCTCGTGCAGAAATTTCAAATATCAAAAGAAATATTGATACTATAATCTGCTCTATGAAGGAAGCAGCAAAAAATGGAGCAGATATTTTGCTACTTCCAGAATGTTTTGTAACAGGTTATGAACTTCCGATGACGTATGAAAAAAGTATATCCTGCGATGACGAAGTGATTATGAAAATATGCGAAGTTGCAAAAGAGTACGATATAGGTGTTGTACTAACATCATTTACAAAAGGAAAAAGACAACCTCAAAATACAGCTTTTGTCATCAATAGGTCCGGCGAAATATTGATGAAATATTCAAAGGTACATACTTGTGATTTTGCTGATGAAAAAGATGTTGAGGCAGGAACTGAATTTAAAGTTTGTGATGTTGATGGCATAAAAATCGGTATAATGACTTGCTATGATAGGGAATATCCTGAGAGTGCAAGAATGCTGATGTTAAAGGGTGCAGAAATTATTCTTGTACCAAATGATTGTGGTTCGATGAGGCCACGTATTCAAGCCTTATCCACTCGAGCGTACGAGAATATGGTTGGAATAGCTATGGCAAATGCTAATGGGGAAAACGCAGGTTGTTCTTGTGCATACAGTCCTATTTGCTGGGACAAGAACGGAATTTGTCTGGATAATACAATTATGTTAGCAGATGATGTGACAGAAGGATTGTATTATGCAGATTTTAATATGGATGCCATAAGAGAATATAGAAGTAGTGAAATGATGGGGAATACATTCAGAAAGGTAGTCGCATATAAAGAATTATTGGACACTACAGTTTCAGAACCATTTATAAGAGGTGGGCAAGAATAGTTGTCTCCTACAAATCCTAATTTTTACCGGTAAGACAATGAAATAAAAGTAAGCACAAACAGTACGAGTTTATTTACTCTTATCATTGAAACAGCAGATTATTTTCTGCTGTTTTTTAGTAAAAGCGTATGATTTACAAGACGAAAAGCCTCAAATCATGTTATAATGGTTATGTTATTAAGTCCCGAAAAGGTAGTTTATAGACTAGTTAATATTTGCAGAAACACTTGAAACACAATTAAAGAAGCTGGTAACATCGAATAGTAAGCGTAAAAACTTTACTACACTTCAGTCACCGTTTTCTTTAAATAAGGCTGATTTCATACAGTCTGGTATTGTCTTTCTCGTTATGTATCTGGAAATTTTCCCTTGCTCAAGACAGAAGTCTTTCGCAAATAGGATTTCCCTTTGCTCAAGGCAGGAGTCTTTCGCAAATAGGATTTCCTTTGCTCAAGGCAGGAGTCTTTCGCAAATAGGGTTTCCCTTTGCTCAAGGCAGGAGTCTTTCGCAAATAGGATTTCCCTTGCTCAAGACAGAAGTCTTTCGCAAATAGGATTTTCCTTTGCTCAAGACAGGAGTCTTTCGCAAAGAACTAGTCTTCGACTAGTTCTTTGTAACCTTAGTAACCCGCTAGGTTTCTAGCATATATTCTATTTTAAGGGGGACATGTTTATGTCAGAACGTAAGTTGTTTACGTCTGAATCTGTTTCGGAGGGTCATCCGGATAAGATTGCAGACCAGATTTCAGATGCCATTTTGGACGCTATTTTAGCAGAGGATCCAGATGCGCACGTAGCGGCAGAGACGGCTGTTTATACAGGTAGTGTTCATGTGTTTGGAGAGATTTCAACCACTGCCTATGTGGATATTAACCGTGTGGTACGTGATACGATTGCGGAGATTGGCTATACAAAAGGTGAGTATGGTTTTTCAGCTGAGTCGGTTGGGGTTCATCCGTCACTTGTAGAGCAATCGCCAGATATTGCCCAAGGCGTCAATGAAGCTTTGGAAACTCGTCAAGATGCTAGTCAAGATCCATTGGATTTGATTGGTGCAGGTGACCAGGGGCTCATGTTTGGTTTTGCAGTAGATGAAACGCCTGAACTTATGCCGTTGCCAATTTCACTTAGTCACAAATTGGTGCGTCGTTTGGCCGAGTTGAGAAAATCTGGTGAAATTGCTTATCTCCGTCCAGATGCTAAGTCACAGGTAACAGTTGAATACGATGAAGACAATCAACCTGTTCGTGTGGATACTGTCGTTATTTCGACCCAGCATGATCCAGAAGTTAGCCAGGAGCAAATTCGTCAGGATGTCATTGAACGTGTGATCAAGGAAATCATTCCAGCTCATTATCTGGATGATCAAACAAACTACTTTATCAACCCAACTGGCCGTTTTGTTATTGGTGGACCTCAAGGGGACTCTGGTTTGACAGGTCGTAAGATTATCGTTGATACTTATGGTGGTTATTCTCGTCATGGTGGCGGTGCCTTCTCTGGTAAGGATGCGACCAAAGTGGACCGTTCTGCCTCTTATGCGGCGCGTTATATCGCAAAAAATATCGTAGCAGCTGGTTTGGCTAAAAAGGCTGAAGTTCAATTGGCTTACGCTATCGGTGTTGCTCAACCAGTTTCAGTTCGCATCGATACATTTGGTACAAGTACAGTGGCTGAGAGTAAATTAGAAGCAGCTGTTCGTCAGATTTTCGATTTGCGCCCAGCGGGAATTATTCAAATGTTAGATCTCAAACGTCCGATTTACAAGCAAACTGCAGCCTATGGACACATGGGACGTACCGATATTGATCTCCCATGGGAGAAATTGGACAAGGTGGAAGCCTTGAAAACTGCGGTTTTGTAATGAAATAGTTGTCCATTTAGTGAGAAGTTTATGAAAGCGTTAATTGTCTTTGCACATCCTAGAAAAGAAAGCTTTACACATTGATCAAGCGATGAAAAGCTTGACTTCAGAATGGCTTTTCAACAGCAACGGTGTTCAAGTCATTGACCATATCTTCTATGGGCGAGTACCTTATTTAACGAGGGAAGAGCTGGAGCTGTATCTCGTGGATGCAAGGGAGCAAATTCAGAGAATTTTTCATAAATGATGAAGAGAGATTCACTAATAGTATATAAATATGAAGGACTGAGTTCATTGGCTCGGTCCTTTTGCTTGCTATATAACTAGCTTTTTCCAAGACTTTATGATAGAATGAAACGTATGCCTTTTTGGGCAAATTAAGAAAGTGAATGTTAGTATGAGAAAAATTGTAATTAATGGTGGAAAAACACTGAAAGGGTCGGTTACCGTTAGTGGTGCAAAAAACTCAGTTGTTGCTCTTATTCCGGCCATTATTCTTGCAGACGGGATTGTTACTCTGGACGGAGTACCTGCAATCTCGGATGTAGATAGCTTAGTTGATATTATGAAAACAATGGGCGCGACGGTCAAGCGTGATGGTGAGACGCTTGAGATTGACCCTCGTGGTGTAAAAGACATGCCTATGCCGTTTGGCAAAATTAATAGCTTGCGTGCATCCTACTATTTTTACGGATCCCTCCTTGGTCGCTTTGGTCAAGCTGTCGTTGGTTTGCCAGGTGGTTGTGATTTGGGACCGCGTCCGATTGATTTGCACTTGAAAGCATTCGCGGCAATGGGAGCTGAGACAACCTATGAAGGTGACTATATGCGCTTGGCAACTAATGGTCAGCGTATTCAAGGGGCACATATCTTCATGGATGTTGTCAGCGTTGGTGCGACGGTTAATACTATTTTAGCAGCCGTCAAAGCAGAAGGCCGTACAGTAATTGAAAATGCGGCGCGTGAACCTGAAATTATTGATGTAGCAACGTTGCTTAACAATATGGGGGCACGTATCCGTGGTGCGGGTACAGATATTATCACCATTGAAGGCGTAGACAGTCTAAAAGGAACACGTCATCAAGTGATTCCAGACCGTATCGAAGCCGGGACTTATATTGCCCTTGCTGCTGCTGTTGGTGAAGGTATTCGCATTGATAATGTCCTTTATGAACACTTAGAGAGTTATATCGCTAAGTTGGAAGAAATGGGTGTTCGCATGACCATTTCTGAAGATAGTATTTATGTTGAAAAGCAAGAGAAATTAAAGACGGTAAGTGTGAAAACTTCACCTTATCCAGGTTTTGCGACAGACTTGCAGCAACCCATTACACCTTTACTGCTTAAAGCAGAAGGTACTGGTACGATTGTTGATACGATTTATGAAAAACGTGTTGGTCATGTGCAGGAGCTTGCAAATCTTGGAGCAAAAATCTCTACTCGTAACAACCATATTGCCTTTGAAGGTCCAAATCAACTGACTGGTACATCTGTTAAAGCTACTGATTTGCGTGCGGGAGCCGCAATGGTTATCGCTGGTTTAATGGCTCAAGGGCGTACAGAAATTACAAACATTGAGTTTATTCTACGTGGTTACTCAAATATTATTGATAAGCTGACAGAATTAGGTGCAGATATTCAATTGATTGAGGATTAGAGAGTCTAATTGAGAACTAGTTTCTCAAAACGTAATCGATTTAAAAAACGAAACAATCTGGGGCTGGGAGTAATTCTCAGCCCCTTGGGTACACTATGACACTTTGGACAAGACTAGCGAAGTTTGCTTGCTTTGAAACGGACCGTTTGTATTTACGACCATTTTCTTTTGAAGATGGAGAAAGTTTCTATGAAATTGTATCAAATCCCGAAAATCTTCCTTTTATCTTTCCAGCTTTGGAGGACAGAAATATTGCTTTTTCGACAATGGTTGAAAAATTTATGCGTTCACCATTGGGAAACTGGGCCTTAGTTGATAAGCATTCGGAGAGGATGATTGGTGCGCTTTGCTTTGAAAAGATAGATGAACGTCAACTTTCTGCGGAGCTCAGCTATTTCCTAAAAAAAGACTACTGGAGAAGAGGTTTGATGACGGAAGCAGTGCGGACTTTAGTCTATCTAGCTTTTTATGAGTTTGGTCTGAGGGAGCTGATTATTGTCACACATGAGGAAAATGTGGCCAGTCAGATGGTGGCGAAAAAAGCTGGTTTGGTACAGGTTGCGCAGTATCGTGGAAGTGACCGCTATAGCCATAAAACAAGAAATTATCTAAAATTTAGCTTGAAGAAGACAGATTTTAAATTAGAAATGTATGAGGAGAATGAATGATTACCATTAAATCACAACGAGAAATTGATGCAATGAACCGTGCTGGAGATGTTCTGGCTGGTATTCATATTGGTTTGCGAGAGATTATCAAGCCAGGCGTGGACATGTGGGAAGTAGAGGAATATGTCCGTAAAACGTGTAAGGAAAAGAATGTTTTGCCACTCCAAATTGGTGTTGATGGAGAATTGATGGATTATCCTTATGCAACTTGTTGTGGATTGAATGACGAGGTCGCTCATGCCTTTCCGCGTCATTACAAACTTAAAGAAGGTGATTTACTGAAGGTCGATATGGTTTTGAGTGAGCCCTTAGACAAAGCGGTAGTTGATGTTTCTAAGCTCAACTTTAATGATGTCAAGGCTATGAAGAAAATCACCCAGACCTATCGTGGTGGTTGTGCGGATTCCTGCTGGGCTTATGCGGTTGGTCAGGTCTCTGAGGAAGTTCAAAACTTGATGGACGTGACCAAGGAATGTTTGTATCGTGGTATCGAGCAAGCCGTTGTTGGTAATCGTATCGGTGATATTGGTGCAGCTATTCAAGAATATGCAGAATGTTTGGGCTACGGTGTTGTTCGTGACTTGGTGGGTCACGGCGTTGGACCAACCTTCCACGAAGAGCCGATGGTTCCTCACTATGGAACTAAAGGGCGTGGACTCCGTTTGCGTGAGGGCATGGTTTTGACTATCGAGCCTATGATTAATACAGGGACTTGGGAAATCGATACTGATATGAAGACTGGTTGGGCTCACAAAACACTTGATGGTGGCTTATCTTGCCAATATGAGCATCAGTTTGTCATTACTAAGGATGGTCCAGTCATTTTGACGAGTCAAGGTGAAGAAGGGACCTATTAATTCTAGGAGAGGTCGTGAATAATAGGAGAATGAGGAAGGAGGAGAGAATGAAGAAAACCAAAATAGTTGAAGGTTTGAAAACATTCTGCTCAACCTTCTTTTCTTTTTATCGTTCTGCTGATAGCGATGTAACAAGTGTTGCAGTAGCTTACTATTTGTTAATTTCTATTTTCCCTATTCTTCTAACTCTTGCGAATTTACTGCCCTATTATCCATTTGATGTGGATATGATTTTATCGGTTATAGCTGAATTTGTGCCAGACAAGCTCTATCCTTCGGTTTCATCTTTTATCACTTCTGTATTAACAAAGCCGTCGTCATCGTGGTTAGGGATTTCAATTCTGACCACTCTTTGGACCCTGTCACGTAGTATGACCATTTTGCAGAAGGCTTTTAATAAGGCTTATGGCATCAATGAACACCGTGATTTTATTATTGGGCACTTGATTGGCATATTTTTAGGAATTGGTCTGCAGGTAATTATCCTCTTAAGTATTACGCTTTTGACTTTCGGGCAGGCAGTTTTTTCTTATATTAATAAGCTGGTTCCTATTGAAGATGCCTGGCTGAAGGGACTTCTTAGTCAAACACAGTTAGTAGGTTTAATGGCTCTGTTTGCCGCCTTGGTTATGCTTTATTTCTTTTTGCCAAATGTTCGGATAAAGAAAGTTCGATATGTTTTTCCAGGAACCTTGTTTGTTCTGTTGACGATGACTTCTATTGGAAAGTTATTTTCGATTTATGTTGATAATTATGCCAATCGATTGCTAGATTTTAGAATAGTAACAGCTGTCGTCTTTCTTGTTTTTATGCTTTGGTTCATTTTTATGGCTCAGGTACTCATCATTGGTGCAATGATTAATGCTACGGTTCAAAGTATGCAGGTAGAAGAGTTTCATGCCAGAGATGGGGATATTGTTTCAATCTTGAATAGGCTAAAGGCAAGATTTACAGCAATAGATAAAGAATGAGGTGGGAGAATTCCCACCTCATTTCTTATCTTTAAATACAAATAATTTACTTAAAACGTAGTTTAGGACAATAACTAAGACTTGCGAGAAAAGTGTCGCAATGGCATTGACCAGGTTGATGTTGTTATGTACAAATTGTCCAATCAATTGTGGATAGGCAGCTACGAGTATATAGGCTAAAGCCATATCCAAAACAAGAGTGACAATTCGAGCGGTAGTGAATTTGATGAGGCGTTGGAACCAGCCTTCCCTTACTTGCTTAAATACAAAGCGATCATTTGTCCAAAAGGCAAAGAGGATAGCTACTGCATTGGCTAAAAGAGTTACTAGCAGAATGGATGGGATGAACAGAAAGAGTCCCATACGGGTAATCATATAAACAAGGGTTGCTGCCACACCTGCAATCAAATAGAGAATCACTTCGTTATTGATGAGTTGATAAAATAGTTTTTTCATAGGACTAGTCTATCATTTTTAGGAAAAATATGCTATACTAATCAACGTTGTTGACAAATTCAATGACCCTTGGGGCTTGCTCACTTTACCCAAGCATATTTTAAGCTTTTTCGCTAAAGGAGAATTTTATGAATACATCTAAATGGACTGCCAGAGATATGGCAGAAATTGCTCTTGTTGCGGCGATTTATGTCGCTCTTACCTTGACGCCGCCATTGAATGCTATTTCCTTCGGGGCTGTTCAGTTTCGTTTGTCTGAAATGCTCAATTTCTTGGCTTTTTATAATCGTAAGTATATTATCGCTGTGACCATTGGTTGCATGATTTCCAACTTGATTGGTTTTGGTGTGATTGACCTCTTTGTGGGTGGATTCTCGACATTAATCTTCGTTACCTTGGGAGTTATTCTGTTTGAAAAATACAAGAAGGACTATCTATTCGGTGGATTATTTAACAAGGCTTTCTTTTATTTCTCATTCTTTTTTGCGGCAACTATGTTTACCATTGCTTTAGAATTAAAAGTCTTATATGATTTACCATTCTTTCTAACTTGGTTGACAACAGCAGCAGGAGAATTGCTTTCTCTATTAGTTGGAGCTGTTATTATCGATAAACTATCCAAGAAAATAAATTTTGAAAAGTAAGTATACAATAAATGTGAGCAGACACTTTCGGGTGTCTTTTATTTTTAGGTCGCATTATTTTGTATTGATTGACAATTTAGTTTATACTGGGGATAGAAGAAATAGGAGGTCTTTTATGACAAGATATACGTTTTCAAATGGTGTAACTGTTCCTAAAATTGGTTTTGGAACTTGGCAGATACCAGATGGTGAAGTGGCGTACGGTGCGGTTTCTTATGCATTGGAAGCTGGTTATCTCCATATTGATACTGCTCAAATTTATGGCAATGAAGCTAGTGTTGGTCGGGCTATAGCTGATAGTGGCCTAGCTCGTGAGGACATTTTTTTAACAACTAAGGTTTGGAATGATAAGATTGGCTATGAAGATACCCTTGCTTCAGTAGAAGAATCCATGCAAAAACTTCAGGTGGATTATCTGGATTTATTACTGATTCATTGGCCAAATCCAAAGGCTAGTCGTGAGACGATTGGATGGAAAAAACGGAATGCCCAGGTTTGGAAGGCATTAGAAGAGCTCTATCGTGCTGGAAAAGTGAAAGTAATTGGAGTTTCTAACTTTATGGAACACCATCTAGAAGCTTTACTGGAAACGGCTGAGATTATCCCGATGGCTAATCAGATTATGTTAGCTCCAGGAACTCTTCAGTCAGAATTAGTTGCTTACTGCAAATCCAAAGGCATTCTCTTGGAGGCCTATAGCCCATTTGGTACAGGGACCCTTTTCCAAAGTCAAGAAGCAGCAGAACTAGCTAATGAAGCAGGTTGCAGTGTGGCCCAGTTAGCACTGGCTTGGTCTTTAGATAAAGGCTTTCTCCCTCTCCCGAAATCAACTAGTCCAGAAAATATTAAGGCGAATTTGGAAATTGATGGCTTGGCTATTAGTCCGACAGCAGTTGCAAAGTTGGATAAACTAGAAGGAGTGAAAGGTCGACTTGACCCGGATCAGGCTGAATTTTAATTAGCTATTGAGAGCATGTAGTTTATCTACGTGCTTTTTCTATTGAGTCACTTGTACCGCTTTCATGCTATAATAGTAGCTATGGAAGAAAAATATTTGAAAATTGCTCAGGAATTGGGCGTTAGTTTAAAACAGATTGATACGGTTTTGGCTTTGACAGCTGAAGGCAACACTATTCCCTTTATCGCTCGTTATCGGAAGGATGTGACAGGGAACTTGGACGAGGTGGTCATCAAATCCATCATCGATCGGGATAAGGCCTTGACTGCTCTTGCTGACCGTAAGGCAACAGTTCTTGCCAAGATTGAAGAGCAGGGCAAATTAACAGACCAGCTCCGTCAGGCTATCGAGGAAGCGGAAAAGCTGGCAGATGTGGAAGAGCTCTACCTGCCTTATAAGGAAAAACGTCGGACCAAGGCAACGGTGGCGCGTGAGGCTGGACTGTTCCCGCTGGCTCGTCTAATTTTGCAGAATGTGGCTGACTTGGAAGAACAGGCTGCTGCTTTTATCTGCGAGGGTTTTGACACTGCCCAGGCTTGTTTGGCAGGTGCTGTGGATATTTTGGTCGAAGCTATCTCAGAAGACAATAAGCTTCGAGCCTGGGTCTACCATGAAGTACAGACTAATTCAAGCCTTACTTCAGAGTTAAAGGATCAAGAAGCAGACGAGAAAGAAGTCTTTCAGATTTACTATGCTTTTTCTGAGAAAGTGGCAAAAATGCAGGGTTATAAGACCTTGGCTATCAATCGTGGGGAGAAATTAGGCGTTCTCAAAGTTTCTTTTGAACACAATGTGGATAAAATGATCCGTTTCTTCGAACTGCGTTTTCCACAGTCTAATAGCTATATTAAGGATGTCATTCAGCAGGCGATCAAGAAGAAAATTTTGCCTGCTATGGAGCGTCGTATTCGAACAGAATTGACGGAAGAAGCAGAAGAAGGAGCAATCCAGCTCTTCTCTAAAAACCTACGAAATCTGCTTCTTGTATCTCCCCTCAAAGGCAAGGTTGTCCTTGGTTTTGACCCTGCCTTTCGGACAGGGGCTAAGCTGGCAGTTGTTGACCAGACTGGAAAACTCTTGACAACCCAGGTCATCTATCCAGTTGAGCCGGCTGGTCAGCGACAAATTGCTCAGGCCAAGAAAGACTTGGCAGACTTGATTGGGCAATACCAAGTGGAAATTATTGCTATCGGAAATGGAACGGCCAGCCGTGAGTCGGAGGCTTTCGTCGCTGATTTGCTCAAGGATTTCCCAGAAGTTTCTTATGTCATCGTCAATGAAAGCGGAGCCTCTGTCTACTCAGCTTCTGAACTGGCTCGATATGAGTTCCCAGACCTCCCTGTGGAAAAACGCTCTGCCATTTCCATCGCCCGCCGTCTGCAAGACCCTCTGGCAGAGCTGGTGAAAATCGATCCCAAGTCTATCGGTGTCGGCCAGTACCAGCACGATGTTAACCAGAAATCTCTGTCTGAAAGTCTGGACTTTGTAGTCGATACGGTGGTCAACCAGGTCGGGGTCAATGTCAATACGGCAAGTCCTGCCCTTTTGGCTCACGTGGCTGGTCTCAATAAGACCATTTCGGAGAATATCGTCAAGTACCGCGAGGAAAATGGAGCCCTGACCTCTCGCCAGCAGCTCAAAAAGGTGCCTCGTCTGGGTGACAAGGCCTTTGAGCAGGCAGCTGGTTTCTTGCGGATTCCAGATGCGACAAACTTTTTGGACAATACTGGCGTGCACCCCGAGTCTTACAAGGCTGTGGAAAACCTGTTAGAACTTCTAGCGATTGACCACTTAGATGAGGCTGCGCAGGAAAAATTGAAGCAGGTAGCTATCGCAGATACGGCTGAAAAAATCGGTGTCGGTCAGGAAACCTTGAAGGACATCATCGCAGACTTGCTCAAGCCAGGTCGTGATTTACGGGATGACTTTGAGGCACCAGTCCTTCGTCAAGATGTCTTGGATGTTAAGGACTTGGTGGTAGGTCAGGAATTGCAGGGGACAGTCCGCAATATTGTGGACTTTGGAGCCTTTGTGGACATCGGTGTCCATGAAGATGGCTTGATTCACATTTCACGCATGGTCAAACGTAAACGGGATAAGAATGGACGCCAACAAGCCTTACCGCATCCTAGCGAAGTCCTCGCTGTTGGGGAAATTGTAACCGTATGGGTGGTTGAAGTGGACATCAAACGCAACCGAATCGGTCTTAGCCTTTTGAAACCAAATGGATCTGAATAAGTATGTGCAAGAAGTTTCCTTGCAAGACTTCGGTAAGGAATTTCGGCATCAGGCTGTCTGGAACAGGCGATTGCGGTCAACAGGTGGTCGCTTTTTTCCAAGAGATGGGCATTTGGATTTCAATCCCAAGCACTTGGAGGAGCAAGGCTTAGAAGTCTTTCGGAAGATTGTCCGCCACGAGCTCTGCCATTACCATCTTTACTTTGAGAAGAAAGGCTATCGGCATGGAGATAGGGACTTCAAGGAACTGCTGGCTGCGGTGGACGGCCTGCGCTATGCTCCCAAACTGGAACAAACTGCCAAGCCAAGCCTGCTTTATAGCTGTCAGTCCTGTGGACAAGTCTACCAGCGCAAGCGCCGCATTGACCTAAAAAAATACCGATGTGGGAAGTGTAGGGGCAAACTTACTTTGAAAGAATAGAGAATCAGTCTTCGGGCTGATTTTTTTGTGGAGAAATGTGATATACTAGAGTAGAATTGAGGTGAGTCTATGACGCAAAAGAGAGAAGAACGCTTAATTGAGTTATATGAAAAAGGTGTCTTGACCAAGGAAGAGGCGCGTGCCTGTTTTAAGGAAATGAATCAAGAACCAGACTTTCTTTTTGTGGAAGAAAAAGTAAAATTGAATTTTACCTTGCCAAGTTTTAAGGTCTTTGCTTCCTCCAAATTGAAACAATCCTATAGTTTTGAAGGGATTGAATCACTCTTTTTAAAATTATCTGAGGGGCGTCTAACTTTGGCTAAGTCTAAAAATAATCAGATTAGTGTGGAGATTTGCTATAATCAAGATGCACCAGAAGATAAGCTTCCTCGTCTTTATGTTGAAAAAAAGGGGCTTTATTTTCACAGTAGTTTGGCCTGTCGTTTGACAATCAACTTACCTCAGGAATGGATGTCAGTACTAGATGTAGAACTTGGTCAAGCAGATGCTCGCTTGGATTACTTACCATTTGAAGATATTTCTATCCGCAGTTCAAGGGATAAAAAACAACAGGATATTCGCTTGACGACTTGCGGTGGTTATCCCCAACACTTGTATGTGCAACTAGCTCAGGCTCCCTTGACTTTACAAACTGGCAAAGGCCAGGGAATTCGGGGGCAGATTGAGTCGCAATCAGGTCATGTCTTGGTTAACCGGAAAAAGAAAAATAGTCCCTATCAGTTTGAAAAATCTGGCAATGATTTACTTTTCTTGAAGGTACAAACAGGTCAAGGGGGATTTTACGTGAAAGGAATAAAAGATGTCAATTGAATTATATAAAGTAAGGCAGGGGAAGATAGTATCTGGGGTTCTTGCCGGCATAGCGCATAAATTGGGCTGGGAATCCTGGGTAACACGCGCGATATTTATTGCAGGTCTCCTCTTAGGCAAATCCTTCCTCCTTCTGATTGCTCTCTATATTGCAGCAGCTTATTTTTTACCTTATAAGGAAGATAGGGACGCGGAACGCTATGGAACAGGTCCACGTAAGATAAAAGAAGCGGAAAAGATAAATAAGTCTTGGTTTGAATAATGCAAAAAAACTTGAGTTTAAAGGCTCAAGTTTTTTGTATGCTTAGTTTGTGTGGCTGGCGATGATGCCCATTTGGCCTGTAAAGGTCCAGTCTGTCACATTGGCTGGTAAGATAAAGTGGCTTCCTTTTTGAAGTGGGTAGTTGGTCTCACCGACTTGGATGGCACCTTCCCCTTCGATGACACTGACAAGCAGGTAGGGAACTGTCTGTTCCATTTTGATTTCTTGTTGGATATTCCATTTATATACGGTAAAGAAGGGATTGGCAACCAGAAGTGTTGAGTCAAGATTGCCCGCTTTGAGGTGGGCAGGTGTTGAATTAGCAACAGGTCCGATGGTCAGTACATCAATCGATTTCTCAATGTGTAGTTCACGGAGGTTGCCTGCATCGTCACGGCGGTCAAAGTCATAGACACGGTAGGTTGTATCGCTAGATTGTTGGGTTTCTAAAATAAGGATTCCCTTACCAATGGCGTGCATGGTGCCGCTTGGTACAAAGAAGAAATCACCCTTTTTGACAGGTACATGGGTCAACAGCTTGTCCCAATCTCCAGCTTCGATTTGCTGACGGAGTTCTTCTTTGGATTGGGCATTGTGGCCATAAATGATTTCAGCTCCGTCTTCGGCTTCTAAAATGTACCAACATTCTGTCTTGCCCAGTTCCCCTTCGTGAGCTAAGCCATAGCTATCATCGGGATGGACTTGGACGCTAAGCCAATCGTCTGCATCAAGGATTTTTGTTAATAATGGAAAGACATCATCTGTTGGATTGCCAAATAAATGTTTTTCATTCTTATAGAGGTCATCCAGTCCTCTTCCTTTATATTGACCGTTTGAGACAGTTGTTACGCCATTTGGATGGGCAGAAATAGCCCAGCATTCACCAGTCTTTTCACTAGGAATGTCGTAGTGGTAGTTGGTCCTTAGGCGATTGCCCCCCCAAATTTTTTCGTGCATAACAGGTGTGAGAAACAATGGTTCCATGATTTTCTCCTTAGTAGTAAGTATTAATCTATATAAAGTATAACAGATTTGTTAGAAATATGTAGCACTGGGAGGGAAGTGCATTTAATCTGTGGAAGTTTTGCTAATTTTGTGAGAAAAAGAAAGAAACTCATTCTTTTTACCAAATCAGCCACTTGTTTTTCCCCCAACCCCTAGCTTATGGTATAATATAATAAAACTGAAAGTGAGGGAAGAAATGACCGTTTATGTGAAAGATTTGGTCGATAATCTGCGGATTGAATGTGCTTACAGTACGGAAGAGCTCCTGCAAAAGCAAATTACGACGGCAGATATTACCCGACCAGGATTGGAAATGACTGGCTATTTTGATTACTATGCTCCAGAGCGCATCCAGTTGATAGGGATGAAGGAGTGGTCTTATTTGATGGCCATGACTGCCCATAACCGCTATCAGGTTCTTTCTCAGATGTTCCAGCCAGAAACTCCTGTTGTCATAGTGGCACGTGGTTTGGAAATCCCTGAGGAGATGTACAAGGCTGCAAAAGAAAAACAAATTGCTATCTGTCGAAGCAAGACAGCAACCAGTCGTCTATCGGGAGAATTGTCTTCTTACTTGGATAGTCGCCTGGCTCAGCGGACGAGTGTACACGGTGTCTTGATGGACATTTACGGTATGGGTGTGCTTATCCAGGGCGATTCTGGTATCGGTAAGAGTGAGACTGGTCTTGAGTTGGTTAAACGAGGACACCGATTGGTGGCTGATGACCGTGTTGATGTCTATGCAAAAGACGATGTCACTCTCTGGGGTGAACCTGCGGAAATTCTGCGCCACTTATTAGAGATTCGAGGAGTCGGCATTATCGACATCATGAGTCTATACGGTGCTAGTGCCGTGAAAGATTCATCAGAAGTGCAATTAGCTGTCTATCTTGAAAATTTTGAAACAGGTAAGGTATTTGACCGTTTGGGAAACTCTTGCGATACTATTGAAATAGCAGGAATTGCTATTCCACAAATACGTATTCCTGTAAAAACTGGTCGAAATATTTCTGTCGTAATTGAAGCTGCAGCCATGAACTACCGTGCCAAACAGATGGGGTTTGATGCAACGAAGATCTTCGAAGAACGCTTGTCAAATCTAATTGAACACAATAGAGAAGAGGCTTAATATGGATCCTATTGCGATTAAATTAGGTCCCTTAGAAATTCGTTGGTATGCAATCTGCATTTTGCTTGGTCTGATTCTAGGTGTTTATCTGGCGACAAAAGAGGGACCACGAAAGAAAATCCGTCAGGATGATATTTTAGATTTTATTCTAATCGCATTTCCGCTCTCGATTATAGGGGCACGGATTTACTATGTAGCCTTTTCATGGAGTGAATATAAGGATAACATTTTATCTATCTTCGCTATCTGGAACGGTGGTATTGCCATCTATGGTGGTTTGATTACAGGTGCAATCGTCCTTTATTTCTTTACCCAGTATCGCTTTATTAATACCCTGGATTTTTTGGATATTGTAGCGCCATCGGTCATGATTGCTCAAGCAATCGGTCGTTGGGGAAATTTCTTTAACCAAGAGGCCTATGGTAAGGCAGTAGAAAGTTTGAACTACCTGCCAGCCTTTATCCGAGACCAGATGTATATTGATGGTGCCTACCGTCAACCAACCTTCTTGTTTGAGTCTCTTTGGAATTTGCTAGGCTTTGGCTTGGTTTGTGTGTTACGTAGACGGCCAAAATTCCTTAAACAGGGAGAAATTACAGCTTTCTACCTAGTCTGGTATGGTTGTGGTCGCCTTTTGATAGAAGGCTTGCGGACGGACAGCCTCATGTTCTTGGGAATACGTATTTCACAATGGCTATCTGGGGTGTTAATCCTCGTTGGTATTATCATGGTTGTGTTGCGGAGAAGAAAGTCTTCTGTTCCATTCTATCAACCCTAAAGGAGAAGATATGATTATTGAAATTTCTGTCTTGATTATTGCCTTGTCCATCGCGGCGGTGGCAGTATATATTGTTTTGTTGTTGAAAAAATTGGGTACGGTAACAGATGAAGCCCAGCAAACGCTTAAGGTCTTGACCAGCGATGTCAATGTGACTCTCTATCAGACCAACGAGCTTTTGGCTAAAACCAATGTCTTAGTCGAAGATGTAAATGGTAAGGTTTCGACCCTTGATCCTCTTTTTGTAGCGGTAGCTGACTTGTCAACTTCTGTATCAGATTTGAATGCTTCAGCGCGTGATTTGACAGTCAAAGCTAAGTCTGCTGGAGCAAGTACTGTAAAAGCCGGCGGAGCTCTTTCAGCTCTGTCAACTCTCTCATCTCTCTTAGGTAAGAAAGGAGAAAAAAATGGTAAAAAAATCTAGTAGCGTGTGGACTAGCCTTTTGTTAGGGGCAGCAGGCGGAGCTGCTGCAGCTGCTTTTCTAGCAAGTAAAACTGGTAAAACAGTCAAAGAAAAAGTTGTAAACTTTGCTAATGACTATAAAGAAAACCATGAAGAAATCAATGCTGATTTTGTCAATAAGGCACAAGATTTAGGCAAACAAGCGACTGAACGATTTACCGAAGTAAAAACTCAACTTGAAACTGGTGAATTGACAGTAGAAGATTTGGTCAAGTCTGGTAAAGAAAAATCCTTGGAAACATTTGAGCAAATCAAGGAAAAAATTGCGGAACAAAACTTGTCAACGGCTGACATTTTGGAAGCTATCAAGGCAAAAACTGCTAAAGCTCCGACAGTGGATTTGACAGAAGAAGATATTGAGGATGCTGTAGTTGTGTCTGAAGATATTGAGCTTACAATTGATGATGTCATCATCGAACCTGTATCAGAAACCGTTTCAGAAGTAGCAAGCGAAACTGCCTCAGAAACAGTTGAAGGATAAAATGAAACTAGCTTAGAATTTTCTAGGCTAGTTTTGTTATCTGATTATCATTTGTTTTGTGTAAATTAATACTCAATGAAAATCAAAAGTAGCCTAGGAAACGAAGCCGAAGATAGAACTGGAGTTCATCAAGGCAAGTTGACAACGGATAATTTTGATTTTAGAAGAGTATAAAAGCAGATAATTTCAGGGATTTAATATGTTTGAATGGATGAAGACGGGAATCTATAATAAGGTAGTTGATGTCTCAAAATAGTCAAAATGATTGACTATTTTTCTTTTTTTGGTAAAATAGTAAAAAATATTGACTAACATGATTACAGGAGGAAGTCGTTGTGAAAATTGTTGTTGTTTTGAACACTAGTAGACCAGAGGCTTTTAGTAAGGTAGTTGTGCTCACTGAGGAGGGGGAAGGATGATGGAAGTTGAGAAAAGGAGTAAGGATTATGCTCGTATGTTTGACCAGCAAGTCGGTCTTTATGAAGACTATGCTCGTGGACATGGACTCAATGCAAAATGTTTATCCATTCTCATGTGGATTTATTATAATCCCGGAGGTGTGACGCAAAACTGGGTCAGTAAGAAGACCTATTCAAGCAAACAAGTTGTCAATGCTACTGTAAAGAAATTTTTGGATGGAGGCCTGGTAGTTTTAGAGGAGAATCCAGCAGATAAGCGACATAAGAAAATTAAATTGACAGAGGAGGGGCAACAATTTGCTAGTCGCATTTTGGATCCCTTAGAGGAGGCGGAAAATAAGGCGCTGTCTCAACTCAGTCAGGAGGAACAGGAGCTTATGCTAGGATTAATTCAGCGCTACAGTCAGAGTCTCATGGCTATTTTAAAAGGAGAAAATGATGATTGATTATCAAAATGTATCCCTGACCTGTAAGGTTAGCGGACCAATCTTGAAAAATTTGACCTTTGATATTCAAGAAGGGGAATTCTTTGTCTTAATTGGACCGAGTGGTAGTGGAAAGACAACTACGTTGAAATTGATTAACCGTCTAATTGAGCAGACCGAGGGAGAGGTTTTTTTTCAAGGTAAGCGGCTTAAGGATTTCGACCTGCGTGAATTACGTTTGGAGACAGGTTATGTTCTTCAGCAGATAGCCCTTTTTCCAAATATGACAGTGGCTGAAAATATCGCTCTTATTCCTGAAATGAAAGGTTTGGGTAAGGAAGAAACCTTGACGAGGACGAGAGAGCTCTTGACCAAGGTTGGCTTGGAACCAGACAGCTATCTGGATCGTTTGCCCAAGGACTTGTCAGGGGGAGAAAAACAGCGGATCGGGATTTTGCGGGCCATCATTGCAAATCCAAAGGTCTTGCTCATGGACGAACCTTTCTCAGCTCTGGATCCAATCAGTAAGGCTCAGTTGCAGGACTTGATTAAGGAATTACATGAGGAATTCAAGATGACAACGGTTTTCGTTACTCATGATATGGATGAGGCGGTTAAATTAGCGGATCGCATCTGTCTCATGCAAGATGGACAAGTTGTGCAATTAGGAAGTCCTGATGAATTGAGGAATCATCCTGCCAATGATTTTGTCAAGGAATTTATCAGAGCTCGAGGAGGTATGTAATGAACCTATTTGAAACCTTTATAGAACGCAAGGATGAGTGGGGAATCGCTCTTTTTGAACACCTTCGCATCTCCCTTCTAGCTTTGATTATTGCGATTGCAATTGCAGTACCTTTGGGACTGATTCTATCTAGTAAAAAACGCTTGACTGAGTGGAGTCTGCAAATAACAGGTATCTTCCAAACTATTCCATCCCTTGCTTTGCTTGGTCTTTTCATTCCTTTTATGGGAATCGGAACCTTGCCAGCAGTAGTAGCACTCGTTATTTATGCTATCTTTCCTATCTTGCAGGGGACATTGACAGGCCTTGGAGAAATCGACCCTTCTCTGGAAGAAGCAGCAACCGCTTTTGGTATGAATAAATGGGAGAAGTTGAAAAAATTTAAGTTAGCACTTGCCATGCCTATTTTGATGTCAGGGATTCGGACAGCTTCCATTATGATTATCGGAACGGCGACTCTGGCAGCCTTGGTGGGGGCTGGGGGCCTTGGCTCCTTTATTCTACTTGGAATTGACCGCAATGATTCAGCCTTGATTTTGATTGGTGCGGTATCGTCGGCTGTCCTTGCAGTACTTTTCGGTTACGGCATTCGTCTGTTGCAGGACAAGAAACCCAAGACAATTTTGTTGGCTCTATTGGTGACTTTATTTACTGTTGGAGCTAGTTATGTTCCCATGCTTAACTTTTCCACAAAGCAGTTGGTCATTGCAGGGAAGCTCGGTGCAGAACCTGAAATTCTCATCAATATGTATAAGTTGCTGATTGAGGACCAGACAGACATCAAGGTGGAGATAAAACCTAATTTCGGAAAGACTAGCTTCCTGTATGAAGCACTCAAATCAGGTTCTATTGATATTTATCCTGAGTACACAGGGACCATTACAAGTACTCTTTTGAAAAATTCATCAACGGATTTATCAACGAATCCTGAGGAGGTTTATGCTTACGCTAAAGAAGCGATTCTGGAGCAGGATGGCTTGGTTTACCTGGCACCAATGGCTTTCCAGAATACCTATGCTTTGGCTGTAACGGAAGATTATGCTCAGAAAAATGGGATTGAAAAGATTTCGGATTTGGCAAAAGTGCAACAGACAGCTGTCGCAGGCTTCTCTTTAGAGTTTAATGACCGCGAAGATGGTAATATCGGTCTAAAAAATCTATACAATCTCCAACTTAATGTCAAGACCATGGAGCCAGCCCTTCGTTATGAAGCTATTAAAAACGGAGATGTGCAGATTGTTGAAGCCTTCTCGACAGACAGCAAGGTAGTCACTTACAAATTGAAAATCCTAGAAGACGACAAACAGCTCTTCCCACCTTACCAGGCCGCTCCGCTATTGTCTAAAGAAACCCTAGAGAAATATCCTGAGTTGGAGCAAGTCCTAGGGGTCTTGGCAGGCAAAATTTCGACCGAGGAAATGACCCAGATGAACTATGCGGTCGATGTGGAAGGCAAGTCGGCAGAGCAAGTGGCGAGGGAATATTTGGAACGAGAAGGATTGTTAAAATAGGAGAACATCATGTCACATCAACTAGATAACGCTAAAAATCTTTACCTTCGTGGCATTCGGGACGGGGAAATCAAGGAAGTTCATGAAAACTATATGGGAGCTAGTTATACCCAGCACAGTACGGGTGTGCCTGATGAGAAAGAGGGCTTTGTGGCTTTCTTTGAGGACTTTTTCAAACGCAATCCCAAGCGGGAAATCACCATTGTGCGTGCCATTGAGGACGGGAATTTTGTCTTTGTCCATGTTCACCAGAAACTCAATGACGGTGAAGCTGAGTGGGTGACGGCGGACATCTTCCGTTCGGATGAAAATGGTCGTATCGTCGAGCATTGGGATGTTATCGATGCCTATCCAAAAACCATTGGTGAAACAGATCCGATTTACGCAGACTTTGAGCTGACTGACCTAGACAAGACCGAGGACAACAAGAAAATCGTCCGTCGTTTCTTGGTCGATGTCCTACAAAATGGGGAAATCGACAAGTTCGAGGACTACGTGTCAGCTGATCTGATTCAGCATAACCAAGAAATTGCCCAAGGCGGTGCAGCCTACAAGGACTATCTTGTAGAGAATCAAGTCAATTACGACTTTGTCTTTAAGGTGATGGGACAGGGGGACTATGTCGTGGCTTATTCAAAAGTCTGGATTGCAAGTCAGGACTACGCTCACTTTGACATCTACCGCCTCAAAGACGGAAAGATTGTTGAGCACTGGGACAACAAGGAAGTCATGCCAGACAAAAAAGACTTGACCAATTTAGGGAAGTTTTAATCCATTAAATGATGAAAGTAGGCATATGCTTTTGTTAATGCCATTAAGTTAACTGGTAGTTGGAAATACTTTGTTTGTAACAGTCATAGAGGTCAGATTTGGAGTGTAAAACACAAACCGTGGAAATGTGCTCTGCAAATCCTATTTAATCTTTGAGGCTGCGCGAAAAGACTTAAAATATAGAAAATAGCTTAGAATTACGTCGTCAAAAACGTTGATTTTAAGCTATTTTTGTTTGTTCAAATTTTAATTGAAGCGGGAAACGAGCGTAGCTTCCGTCAAACAGTCTGTGGGGGAGCGTTGAAAGTTTGAAATAAAGCAAACATAGTGTATCTATAAAATGAAATCCTTTTTACACGTAATGCTATGTGCAAATCAAAGGGGAATTTGAAAAATTCTAGAAAAAATTTAAACATATACATTTAGAAATATATTAAATTTTATATTTGTTAAGTTCAGAATGCTTATTCTATAAGGCTTCTAAAGAATGGCTTTTGGGTGAAATAATAGTATTAGTCTTCAAACGAATAAAAATACAGATAAAACAGGAAAAATATTCACTTTAAAAGCAAGTTTATTTCTTTAAAAAACGCATAAAACCTTGACAAATTTGAAGATAGGGTGTTAAAATAAACAAGCTAGTAGTGAATGGCATTTAATAATTATAGTTTTAAGTTATCTTTTTATAAATTTATAAAACTGTCCTAAAGTGAGGCAAACTGTAGAAATAGTTTGAAGTATCAATGTCAGTTGCTCTGGTTATGTTTTTTAATAAAGAAGGAGATCGTTAACATGGAACGAAAACGACCGAAAAAATTTGATTGGTACAATGCCAAGCAACGTTTTTCAATTCGTAAGTATCATTGTGGAGCCGCAAGTGTATTACTTGGGGTATCGCTTGCTTTGTCGGGAGGTATGGAAGTTTCAGCATTGACGATGGATACAGCGCCATCAAATTCTGTTGCTGAGACAATAAGTTTATCTACTGATAAAACGGAGGTATCCACTGATGCAACAACATCAACAGATACGACTGCAACAGATGCTGTGTCCTCTAAGGATGTGGTAGAGCGTGCAACAAAAATTGACTATACAGTTGAATATCAAGATGAAACTGGTACTGCTGTAGCTACAGTAGCCAAATCAGTTTCCTTGACTACAAAAGACTCTATTGCGATTGCAGTTGTGACTGAGACAGCCGAGCTACCGGAAGGGTATCAACTAGCAGCCAATGAAGTGGCAACGATTAATTCTGGAGTAGTAGAAGGAGGAAGTACAAAAATTGTTTTCAAAGTTGTGAAGCAAGCAGCGGAGACAGCAAGCGTAACAACCTCAACTTTACCAATTGATACTGCAATCTCAACGTCATCAGCTGTACCAGCTGAATTTAAAGCAAGGGCAGCTACAGAGCCAGCAACTATTGAAGACGTAAAACATCTTTTAGCCCAAGTGTCATCTGAAGCGGCAGTTCTTGCCTCACAGGGTGAGAGATTGGTTGCAACAACTGAATCCAATAATTCATTGCTAAAAACTGTAGTGACAAATGCTCGTTTGGTAGCTAATCAGTCAGAAGTATTACTGGCAAATTCAGCCGCAACGGTTGAACAGTTGTATAAACAGATTGATTCGGTTCGTACAAACGTAGAAGCGCTAGCTGTGGAATTGCGCAAATTTAGTCCAGATGGTGTCATCACGGCTCAATTAGGTGCAACAGCCCTTGCGGACCCTGTGGAAGTTTTAAATCGTCCATCCGATTGGAAATATGGTATCAAGTCAGTTACATCTCAATATATTGGTAAAGACTCAGAAGGCTTAGATATGGTCAAATGGGTGATTACCCATGATTCCAAATCTAAGTGGCATTGGCAGTATATGGTAATTGCTACTAGTGATAAGTTTAATAATACTGCTGGTGGGGGTGATATTAAAATCACTTCTGGTTCACCAGACTTGACGGTATATAACTATCAAGACAAACTCGGTTATATCAACTTTGAGGGGGAATTGAGTAACTATTTTGGGTCCAGAGGCAATGATGCTTTTGCACCGAATGAAAAACCCTCCAAGGGATCGGGTGCTAACCGCGTAATTCTCTATGATGAATCATGGAGAGATGTAGGGGCGGCTGATTATGTTATTGAAGTTATTACCCACGGACCAAATCACACCCTATATGTACGCTCTGCCGCTTCTCGTACCTACCTAGATACGGAGAATGATTTACGTTCTTCAGCCTCACCCACTAACCCTGACTGGGATGATACTCTAACCCGTTTAACTCAAGAGCAACGTTATGGAGATAGAAAAATCATCACTGATGACGGTTTCTTGAAGGGTGCTGGTCCGATAGAAGAAAATACACCATCAACAGCTACCAATAAGCACGACATCTTTATCTTCAATAAGACACCAATTAAGACAGTTGATAGCTCTAATAAGCCAGATGGTTTGGATAAGGTAAAAATCGCTGACTTAGTAGATCCAGAAGGTATTAAGTCTGTCGAAGTTAACCAACCAAGTTCATTAGGTTATTCAGTAGACAAAGACGGAAACGCATACGGTACTGCTTCTGTAGACAAACTTGGTTATTATTCTCGCGGACTGAAAGTGACAGATAATAAGGACAATGTAACCGATGTCCTTTCCAACAATAAATACATGACCTATGTTTTGGATACTGCCGTTAAAGGTACTGTAATCAAAGAAGACTGGGAAGGTGTCACTGAAAGCGATATTCTAAGCCAAGTAGAAGTCAATACAGGTGGTGTAGCTAACGTAGCAGAAGGCAAGGGGTACCGTAAAGTTCTCTTGAAGAATGAGAATGAAGATTTGTCTAAACTTAAAGCCGGTACTTATGTATTTACAGTCAGAGTTGTTACAGATTCTAACGTCTACAAAGAGGAGGAAGTCACTGTCATTGTGAAAGCCACTGTAAGTACAGTTGAAATTACTGACTTTAAAGAAGGTGACAGAAGTGTTGAGCTTGTTCCAAAATCTGACGTTGACCAAATCTTTGTCGGAGTTCAAGGGAAATCTGTTAAATTAGTGAAAAAGCCAGATGGAACTTATGTGGCGGAGGAAAATGCGGCGAATGTCACTGTATCAACTAATCCAAAAACAGGAAATATCACTCTAACCTTACCAGATGGAAAAACTTTTGCGGCAAGAGATCGTGTTGTTACTCGTGCTGAAAAGCAAGATCCTACCGAGCTAGATGGCTATGTTAGATCTCCAGAAGTAGAGAAATTTGCGACTGCCTTGAGCAATGTTGTAAAAGCAAAGCCAAACTATCCAGTCACAAATGTCGTTCCAGGTACTCCAGCTATCTCAACACCTACATTTACAGATGCAAGCGGTCGACCAGTAGCAGCTCCAAAGAATGCAACTTATGAAATTCCATCAGATTTCAAAGTTCCAGAAGGATATACTGCAAAGATCAACCCAACGACAGGCGTTGTAACAGTTACAGTTGCTAATGGCACGACAGTTGAAAGCATTGAAGTACCAGTTAAGGTGACTTATGAAGATAAGACTGTGGAGAATGCGAAAGCTAAGTTCCAATTAGACACAGATGGTGACGGTATGCCAGATGTGACCGATAAGGATGATGATAATGATGGTATTCCGGATACAGAGGATAAAAATCCTAAGAAAGCAACGAATACAGTTATTACAGCAGATGATGCTACAGTAACCGAAGGTCAACCAGTTAAACCAATCCCAGTGACTGTAACATCTGATAATCCAAAGGCAACAGTTAAAGTAACAGGCTTGCCAGATGGTCTCACATTTGATCCAAATAAAGGAGAAGTCACAGGAACTCCTAAGAAGATTACAAATTGGGGCAAAGATGAAGAGAAACGTGATTTCACTGTAACAGTTGAAGCTAAGGATGATAAAGGTAATCCGATTGTCGACAAAGACAATAAACCAGTAATCAAAACCATTACAATTACTGTTCAACGCGATACAGATGGTGACGGTATGCCAGATGTGACCGATAAGGATGATGATAACGACGGTATTTCAGATGAAGTCGAAAAAGAAAAAGGTACTGATCCAAAAGTACCGAACGCTGGTGTGACCGTAACGCCTAAAGATGTTCTTGAAGGCAAACCAGTTCCGGATGGCACTCAAGTTGTCAAACCAGAATCACCTAAGACAGCAATCACACCATCTGAGCCAGTCAACGGTGTATCAGTAGATGGCAATGGTAACCTTGTAGGCACACCAAAAGTAGACGATTGGGGCAGAGACGAAGAAGAACGTAAGATCACTATCCCAGTTACTGTTACAACAGATGGCGAATCTAAAGTAATCGACGTACCAGTTACGATCCAACGCGACACAGATGGCGACGGTATGCCAGATGTGACTGATACTGACGATGACAACGATGGCATCTCAGATGAAGTCGAAAAAGAAAAAGGTACCGATCCAAAAGTTCCGAATGTGGGCATATCAGTAACGCCTAAAGATGTTCTTGAAGGTCAACCAGTTCCAGATGGCACCCAAGTTGTCAAACCAGAATCACCTAAGACGGCAATCACTCCATCTGCTCCAGTCAACGGCGTATCAGTAGATGGTAATGGTAATCTTGTAGGTACACCAAAAGTGGACGATTGGGGCAAAGATGAAGAAGAACGTGAAATTACTATCCCAGTCACTGTTACAACAGATGGCGAATCTAAAGTAATTGACGTTCCAGTTACAATCCAACGTGATACAGATGGCGATGGTATGCCAGACGTAATCGATAAAGATGATGATAATGATGGTATTCTAGATACAGAAGATCCAGCTCCAAAAGATCCAACAAAACCTAATACAGGTGTAACCGTAACGCCTAAAGATGTTCTTGAAGGCAAACCAGTTCCGGATAGCACTCAAGTTGTCAAACCAGAATCACCTAAGACAGTAATCACTCCATCTGCTCCAGTCAATGGTGTATCAGTAGATGGCAATGGTAACCTTGTAGGTACACCAAAAGTAGACGATTGGGGCAAAGACGAAGAAGAACGTGAAATCATTATCCCAGTCACTGTTACAACAGATGGCGAATCTAAAGTAGTTAATGTACCAGTCACCATTCAACGCGATACAGATGGTGATGGTATGCCAGATGTGACTGATACTGACGATGACAACGATGGTATCTCAGATGAAGTCGAAAAAGAAAAAGGTACTGATCCAAAAGTTCCGAATGTGGGCATATCAGTAACGCCTAAAGATGTTCTTGAAGGTCAACCAGTTCCGGATGGCACTCAAGTTGTTAAACCAGAATCACCTAAGACAGTAATCACTCCATCTACTCCAGTCAATGGTGTATCAGTAGATGGCAATGGTAACCTTGTAGGTACACCAAAAGTAGACGATTGGGGCAAAGATGAAGAAGAACGTAAGATTACTATCCCAGTCACTGTTACAACGGATGGCGAGTCTAAAGTAATCGACGTTCCAGTTACAATCCAACGCGACACAGATGGTGACGGTATGCCAGATGTGACTGATACTGACGATGACAACGATGGTATCTCAGATGAAGTCGAAAAAGAAAAAGGTACTGATCCAAAAGTACCGAACGTTGGTGTGACAGTAACGCCTAAAGATGTTCTTGAAGGTCAACCAGTTCCAGATGGCACCCAAGTTGTCAAACCAGAATCACCTAAGACAGTAATCACTCCATCTGAGCCAGTCAACGGTGTATCAGTAGATGGCAATGGTAATCTTGTAGGTACACCAAAAGTAGACGATTGGGGCAAAGACGAAGAAGAACGTGAAATCACTATCCCAGTCACTGTTACAACAGATGGCGAATCTAAAGTAGTTAATGTACCAGTCACCATTCAACGCGATACAGATGGTGATGGTATGCCAGATGTGACTGATACTGACGATGACAACGATGGTATCTCAGATGAAGTCGAAAAAGAAAAAGGTACTGATCCAAAAGTACCGAACGCTGGCGTGACAGTAACACCTAAAGATGTTCTTGAAGGTCAACCAGTTCCAGATGGCACCCAAGTTGTCAAACCAGAATCACCTAAGACAGTAATCACTCCATCTGCTCCAGTCAACGGCGTATCAGTAGATGGCAATGGTAACCTCGTAGGCACACCAAAAGTAGACGATTGGGGTAAAGACGAAGAAGAACGTAAGATTACTATCCCAGTTACTGTTACAACAGATGGCGAATCTAAAGTAATTGACGTTCCAGTTACAATCCAACGCGACACAGATGGCGACGGTATGCCAGATGTGACTGATACTGATGAAGACAACGACGGTATTACTGATGAAGTAGAGAAGGAAAACGGCACCGATCCTAAGTCTCCTAATACAGGTGTAACAGTATCACCTAAAGATGTTCTTGAAGGTCAACCGGTTCCAGATGGCACTCAAGTTGTCAAACCAGAATCACCTAAGACAGTAATCACTCCATCTACTCCAGTCAACGGCGTATCAGTAGATGGTAATGGTAATCTTGTAGGTACACCAAAAGTGGACGATTGGGGCAAAGACGAAGAAGAACGTAAGATCACTATCCCAGTTACTGTTACAACAGATGGCGAGTCTAAAGTAATCGACGTTCCAGTTACAATCCAACGCGACACAGATGGCGATGGTATGCCAGATGTGACTGATAAGGATGATGATAACGACGGTATTACTGATGAAGTAGAGAAGGAAAACGGCACCGATCCTAAGTCTCCTAATACAGGTGTAACCGTAACGCCTAAAGATGTTCTTGAAGGTCAACCAGTTCCGGAAGGCACCCAAGTTGTCAAACCGGAATCACCTAAGACAGTAATCACTCCATCTGCTCCGGTCAATGGCGTATCAGTAGATGGCAATGGTAACCTTGTAGGCACACCAAAAGTAGACGATTGGGGTAAAGACGAAGAAGAACGTAAGATCACTATCCCAGTTACTGTTACAACAGATGGCGAGTCTAAAGTAATTGACGTTCCAGTTACCATCCAACGCGACACAGATGGCGACGGTATGCCAGATGTGACTGACACTGACGATGACAACGATGGCATCTCAGATGAAGTCGAAAAAGAAAAAGGTACTGATCCAAAAGTTCCGAACGCTGGTGTGACAGTAACACCTAAATCGACCGAAACTAAGTCAACGAAATCTACGACAGCTCAACTACCAAATACAGGTGAAACAAGCACTGTTGCAGTTTCAGCTCTTGGTGTAGGCATGTTGATTGCAACACTTGCCTTTGCAGGTAAGCGTCGTAAAAAAGGTGAAGAATAATTAGGTTTAAGAACCCATAATCTCCACTTTTAAATATACAAAACAACCTCCGAGATTTATTCTTGGAGGTGGTTTGTTGTACGAATAATCACCCAAATAACGAGGTATCTATCCAATCACTCCCTTCTTCAGTATACTGTTAGAAAAAACAAAACTGGAGGGTATTTTGATGTCACCCCCTCTTCTGCGGAGATTGAAAGAGTTGGCTTGAATGAACAAGAATTTTTGCTATTATATAAAGGTTTTTGATAATAAAAAATAACTTAGTTAAATGGTGAAAAAGATGTTGGATAGGTAGCTTGTTGAGGAGAAATAACCTCATTTTTACTGTAAAATAAGACTCAATTCCTTGGGGGTGAGATGCTATTCTTAGAAAATTGTAAATATCATAAAAACACTCTGAAGAAATTATAGACCTATATAATAAATACATGTATTTTTTGTTGGAATGGCACGCTTGATTTGTGATAATGTTAGCTTTTCATAAAGTGCTGTGATATAATCAGTTGTGTATTGATAACTTATCTTGTGCAGTTGCGACTTAGCATAAGAGGAATTAATGAGGAAAAAAAGTGAAAAAAAATAAAATTAAATTATATTCAGCGCTCATATTAACAAGTCTTGTGACAGTAGACATTAGTAGTGGTTGGAACATTAGTGCTGAAATTATAAAACAAGTACTTACCTTGGAAAATGCAATAAAGATTTCAGAAGGGAAAATCACATTAGAAAATCGTCAAGTAGACTCTCTTTTACTTGGTAGTGATATTCTGCCAGATAATGATAATGATGGTGATGGTTTAGCAAATAAAGAAGAAATCTATACCTATGAGAAAGACAAAACTACTTATTTCGGTTATTATAGTCATCCATTTCTTAAAGACAGTGATGGTGATGGTTTTTCAGATGGCACGGAGCGGACGGTTACTGATTCCCATCCTCAATTGACAGATCCCTTGAAATGGGATGTTACGTCTAGAGAGATGGCCATGTTTATGGAATTGGCTTATAGAGACGATGATTATATAAGAAAGGTACTAGATCCACTACAGCCACTTGATACTCTTTATGATGGTAGACAAGAGTATGCTATGATGCATAAGGAACTCTCTCCATACTGGCGAATGGTAAGAACTTTCCATGAAAATAATGGATTTGATGCAGTTTTGTTCGAGACGACTTCTAATTATCCATTTATCAATGCTGGTGAAGTGCAAGTCCTTGCAATTAGGGGTACAAAAGGAACTTCCGATGTGGATGATGATCTTAGTATTTTCTTTGCAACAAATCCCAAACAGGCAAATAGTATTGAAAGATTGATGGATCAGCTTCAGCAGTCCACGCAAATCAATAATTTGTATTTGACAGGACATTCTCTAGGTGGTTATCTTGCGCAACGTGGTTTTATTTATGCTAATCAAAAGAACTATGATTGGGCAAAAAAATCCTACACATTTAATGCCCCAAAAATAAAAGGCCTTGTTAGCAATCTCAATGGTATTGCTGCAATAGGAGACCAGCTGACAAATGAAGGAAAATCGATTCATTATGCAACAGATAATGATACTTTAATTACTAATGGTGTTGGGCATTTTTCTGGCACAAAATTTGTTGGTAAATCCGTGGCGGGGCACGGTTCTAGATCTTTCTTAGAACCGTTAATGAATGGGCAATATGACTTTACAACGGGGGACAAGAAAAGCATTAATGAGACAGGTTACATTGATCCCAAATTAGCTAATTTATATTATTTTACATTGCCAGAAGCAAATGTCTATGAACCAATTTTTTCTAATGAAGAAATTTTTGAGGGAGAAGAAGTAGATTTTAATGATAATCTTACCAATTCTAAGGACCTCCCTAATACTATAACTATACAAGATATTACTCCAAAAGGCACTGTTAATACGAATAAAGAGGGAGATTATCTTGCAACTGTACAAGTTTTGTATTCTGACAATAGCTATGATGTACTGCAAATTCCTGTAAAAGTGCATAAGAAAGACTATCCAACCTCTCTAAGTGTAGCCCTTCCTGAAGCTGTCATTACGGAGAAAGAAATCCCTTTTGATACCCTTTATCAAGACGATCCCACACTTCCAGTTGGTCAAGAGTTTGAGCAAGTTGCCGGTGTAACAGGAAAAACCAATGTGATTAGTATTGGAGACCAGACGACAGAGGTCGTTACCACTGCCAAAGTAGATCGCATTGTTAGAGTTGGTACGAAGTTAGCAGCTGCTCAGAGTGCAGGCCTTGCCGAAGCTGTTATCACGGAGAAAGAAATCCCTTTTGATACCCTTTATCAAGAGGATCCCACACTTCCAGTTGGTCAAGAGTCTGAGCAAGTTGCCGGTGTAACAGGAAAAATCAATGTGATTAGTATTGGAGACCAGACGACAGAGGTCGTTACCACAGCCAAAGTAGATCGCATTGTTAGAGTTGGTACGAAGTTAGCAGCTGTTCAGAGTGCAGACCTTGCCGAAGCTGTTATCACGGAGAAAGAAATCCCTTTTGATGCCCTTTATCAAGAGGATCCCACACTTCCAGTTGGTCAAGAGTTCGAGCAAGTTGCCGGTGTAACAGGAAAAATCAATGTGATTAGTATTGGAGACCAGACGACAGAGGTCGTTACCACAGCCAAAGTAGATCGCATTGTTAGAGTTGGTACGAAGTTAGCAGCTGTTCAGAGTGCAGACCTTGCCGAAGCTGTTATCACGGAGAAAGAAATCCCTTTTGATACCCTTTATCAAGAGGATCCCACACTTCCAGTTGGTCAAGAGTTCGAGCAAGTTGCCGGTGTAACAGGAAAAATCAATGTGATTAGTATTGGAGACCAGACGACAGAGGTCATTACCACTGCCAAAGTAGATCGTATTGTTAGAGTTGGTACGAAGTTAGCAGCTGCTCAGAGTGCAGACCTTGCCGAAGCTGTTATCACGGAGAAAGAAATCCCTTTTGATACTCTTTATCAAGACGACCCTACTCTTCCAGTTGGTCAAGAGTCTGAGCAAGTTGCCGGTGTAACAGGAAAAACTAATGTGATTAGTATTGGAGCCCAGACGATAGATGATGTTCGAGAGGTTGCTGCTGGTTCATTAGACTTGGTTTCTACATCTGACTTAGGGGAATCTCGGGAGTACACTGCTAAAAATAAGGTAATTAATGGTACAAATACAGATGATGTTCTAAAACCTAAGAGACTTCCTCAAACCGGAGAAAATAAAGGGAGCTTACAGACTTTTTTCGCAGTAGTTGGTATCGCAATGATTAGTGTTTTGGTTTATGTTAAGAATCAAAAAAATCTGATTTTCTCGAAATTAAAACAAAAGATGTAGAACACTGTAAATCCTTTTTGTATCAGCAAGTCGTGCTAATACTAAAGATCTAATGATTCAGTCAACTGAAATGGATTAAAGATTATTTGTTAGGTAGGAAAAGTTCCAGAATTAAATCGTAATTTTGGGACTTTTTTTCAATATACTCCATTATTGGGCGGTACAGATTATCCGTTGTCAACTTGCATTGGTGAACCCTGGTTCTATCTTTAATTTTGTTTTTAAGGCTACTTTTGATGTTTATTGAGTAGAATATGAGAGTGTGGCAATCATATATTCCTTTTTGGTACGTCGGGGATGAAGTGAAAGTTCTTTGTGGCATCTGCTATTGGTATTGGTGAACCCAAAATAGACTTTTAAGCCTGACTACTGTGAGGCGGCGGATTAAAACGACTCCCTAACTGTTTCAATCAGGCAAGGCGTGTTCAAACAATCCACTGGAGTTTTTCACTCGTCGAAGTAGTAAAATAGAAACTAAATGATGATACAATCAGTATTCTCTCAAAAAATTAACTTGATTAGCGACAAACTATTTCTTACAGAAAAGTACTTTACTTGGGAATGTTTGTATATTTATACGTAATTTTAAGTAATATGGTACAATAAGGGCAGAATAAATAAAAGTAGGAAGTCTTATGAAATTACCACGTTTTGGCGTTGAGGAATGGCTGAATGTCCATGAAAATAGCGCGATTTATGATATAGCAGGGGTGTCCATTTCTTCATTGACTTTGGAGGAACTGTTTGCCTTGTCGGGCACCAATCCTGAGGATTTTTATGAGAAATTGCAGGGGACCAAGCTCAACTATGGCTGGATAGAAGGTTCGCCAGCATTTAAAAAATCGGTCAGTCAACTCTATACAGGCGTCAAGCCAGAACAAATTCTCCAGACCAACGGGGCAACAGGGGCCAACTTGTTAGTTCTTTATAGTTTGATTGAACCAGGAGACCATGTCATTTCCCTTTATCCGACCTACCAACAACTCTACGATATTCCAAAGTCCTTGGGAGCAGAAGTGGATTTGTGGCAGATTGAGGAGGAAAATGGCTGGTTGCCAGACTTGGAAAAACTACGTCAGCTCATTCGTCCTAATACTAAGATGATTTGCATCAACAATGCCAATAATCCAATTGGTGCTGTCATGGATAGGACTTATTTGGAAGAATTGGCGGAAATTGCTGGTGAAGTTGGGGCTTACATACTCTCGGATGAAGTCTATCGTTCCTTTTCTGAGCTGGATGTGCCATCTATTATAGAAGTCTATGATAAAGGAATTGCTGTAAATAGCTTATCCAAGACCTACTCCCTGCCAGGTATTCGCATTGGTTGGGTGGCTGCCAATCTTGAAGTGACAGATATATTGAGAGATTATCGGGATTACACTATGATTTGTGCAGGTGTCTTTGACGATTTGGTGGCTCAATTAGCTTTGGCCCATTATCAAGAAATTCTAGAACGAAATCGGCGTATTTTAGAAGAAAATCTAGCAATTTTGGACCAATGGATTGAGAATGAACCCCTCGTTTCCTATATTCGCCCAGCGGTTGTTTCTACCAGCTTTGTCAAGATTGCAGTGGATATGCCTATGGAAGATTTTTGCTTGCAACTTCTGCAGGAATACGGTGTTCTCCTAGTTCCTGGTAATCGATTTGAACGTGACGGCTATGTCCGTCTAGGTTTTGCCTGTGAACAAGAAACTCTAATCAAAGGATTAGAAAAACTATCCCAATTTTTAAGAAGATTTGATAAAGAAAACTAGCTCAGGTGTGATATACTCCCCTTATAGTGGACAGTGAAAAAACAAAAATTTTCACTAGAAACTATAAAGGGAGTTTTATTATGTCCAAAAGAAGTCCAAAGTCTGTCTCTGAGAAACTAGAAATTGTTCTACTCC
>NZ_JAOTGI010000010.1:0-69774 GCF_044427255.1 Streptococcus sp. 2021WUSS126
CATGGTAAGTATAGCTTGAATCATGGTTTTCATCGTTAGCTGACTTTTCCGACTAAAATCTTTTTCAGGATGAAGCACAAACTGGTTTGCGGTGGAAACGATGTCGTTAATACTATCAAGTAAATGAACTTTAATCTGATCTAGCATGACTTTTCCCCTTTTATTTTTAGTGTAACATAAAAACTAACCCACCACAAAATGTGATAGGTTAGTTAACTTAATGACATTGGGTCTGCTAGGGGACTTCCTTTTTGTTTTTTGACAGCGAAAGCGGCTTGGCATAAACATTTCTTCAAATAAGAATTACCATGCCGAATCTTGGTACTTCGTTTCTTACCAGCACTCTCATTATTACCTGGACAGAGTCCTGCCCAAGAAGCTAAATGTCCAGCAGTGGGAAACTGACTCATGTCAACTCCAACCTCAGAAATGATAACAGAAGCTGTAATGACATCAATGCCTGGGATGGAATCCAATATTTCTACATGGTTTTCATATTGTGATAGATAGACATTGATTCGCTCTTCCAACAACTCAATCTGCTTCTGATAAAAATCATAAATCTCTAAGGACTGCTTTAACATAAAGCGATGATGATCAGAGAAATAACCGTCCAAGGCTTCCATAAGCTGTGGCACTTTCTTCTTCAGGCTGGTATAAACGGATTGATGGACAATGCGAGGTGTGATAGGCGTCCTATCAACCAGTAGCTGAAGGAGATTACGACCAGATAGCCCCATAATATCTTCAATATAGGTCGTTAGCTTAATACCACCTGACTGAAGAATTTTATGGATACGATTGGTTTCTTGATTGCGACTTTCCACATAATGTTTTCGCTGTCTGGTCAACTCCCTCAATTCTTGAATGGTTTCATCGGGAACGAAACTCCGAGGAAGCAGACCAATCCGTGTTAATTTAGCAATCCAGTGAGCATCCTTCTTGTCGGTTTTCTGACCTGGGATAGCCTTCATATGGGCTGGTTGAGCCAGTATCAACTCGAAGTCATCACATAGAGCATGCCAGACAGGTCGCCAATAGATACCTGTACTTTCCATGCCAACAGCTTCCACATGAAATTGACTGAGAAAATCGTGGCAAGCACGTAGGCCTTTAGTCGTTGTATCAAATGTAGCCATCTCACGCTTTGGACGAGTTGAGGTGAGAGGTCCATGTAGGATACAGACAACAATATTGGCTTGATGGACATCAATACCTGCACAAGATTGATAGAGAACATCCATGACAATTCCCTCCTTCTAAAAATTAGAGAGCTTATCTACCGAATTTTAGTCGTATTTTTATACTCATGCCTATCGCATATTTTGGGGTGCTCGTCAGTAGAGTGGATCAGTTTTTCCCGCGATGAATAACATCATTAACTCGTCAACCACAAAGCCCTCACTAAGATTATACACCTAGTGAGGGCTTTATGTTCGTTTTCATTATTCTGTGGGTGAGGGCGGAGCCATCATGGATGTCTTTCCCGCTCCCTATTTCCAACTTCAAACACTCCACTGGATTGTTTGAACTCGCTTTGCCGTACTCTTCAGGGGTGACTTGCTCCGCAAGTGCTATCTCCAACCTTGCACAGTCACTCGACTGTACAAGCTGTCTGCAGCTATTGAAGCGAATCGCCCTATCTCCAACCTCCAAAGGTTCCCCAAACCTTTGGAGCGAGTACTAATACTCAATAAAAATCAAAAATAGCAAGTCTAAGCTACTTATAACATGTGAAACCTTAATTTATAAGTTTGAGTTGAGGATTGTGGATTTCAAGTAGCTGTTTTCTTCTAAAAAAATAACAAAATCGAAACGCTCCATATCCACTTGGAGCGGTAGGTGGCTATTTTTGATTTTAAATGAGTATAAAAGTAAACTAAAAGACTATAAAAAGGCTGAAATTTCAGCCTTTTGTTTGTTGTTGAGAAGTCTTGATGCTATCTGGAACCAAGGTAACTTTTTTGATGTCCTCGATTTTTATAATGCTGGTAACCTGACGTTTGAAATTTTTCATGATAATCCGTTGGCGATTGGTATCATATTTCACAATGTCACCTGTGAAACTACGATCACCATAGATGACATGGACTGCAGCTTTTTTATATAAAGCCAGCTCCAAGTTATTCTTGATTTCTTCCTTGCTATCTGGCTCAATAGACTTAGGAACTTTGCCATGTTCTAAAAAGACGGTGATCTGCTCGAAAATAACTTCTAAAAACCTCTTCATGGCATAATCCTTTCAAACTTGATATAATTATATTATCTAATTTTTATAAAAATGACAAGCTTTTTCGAATAGATAAGCGAGGAGGTAACAAATGGCAGAATTTACATTTGAAATTGAAGAAAAATTATTGGTCTTATCTGAAAATGATAAAGGATGGACCAAGGAGCTTAATCGAGTATCTTTTAATGGAGCACCAGCCAAGTATGACATCCGTACCTGGAGTCCTGACCATACCAAGATGGGGAAAGGGATCACTCTTAGCAATGAGGAATTTCAAGTTCTACTCGATGCGTTTGCTAATAAATAAATGAAAGAAGCCTAAGCAAAATAGGCTTCTTTTTTGATAACAGGTTGCAATAAACGATGACAAATCATGACTAGTGTAATTTTAGCTAAATCAGGAAGAACGAAAGGCAGAACAGTCCATCCGATAGTGTCAGTCCAACTGGCACCTGAAACTAGCTTAAATACAAAACAGCCGAGAAGGAAACAGATACTTGTTCCAAGTAGGCAGGCTAGAAAAATTGTAACTGGTGAGGAGTCTGATTTAGTGAGGGCAGAAGTGATAATAGTGTAGAGTAGAAACCCCCATAGAAAGCCAGAAGTCGATCCTGTGAGTGCAGCAAAGCCACCAGAAAAACCAGCAAAAACAGGTAAACCGATAGCGCCAAGAACTAGATATAAGCTGACACTTGTAATTGCCTCCTTGGGTTTGTATAGACAAGCTACTAAGCCGATAGCCAGGGTTTGTAATGTAAATGGTACAGGTCCAATAGACAGACTGATTTGTGAAAGGGTGGAAATTAAGGCTGTTCCAATAGCGATATAAACAAGTGATTTGATAGAAGTTGTTTTCATTTGTTATCCTTTTAAAATTTTATGGTTAACAAAAATTATAGTGAGATTGGATAAGAAAGTCAATGCTCTTTCATCGGCTGTAACAACTCTATAGTAAAAAACAACAAATTATATGTAAAACAACCTATACCTATGCTAGAATAATAAAAAAAGAAAGTGAGGATTTCTATGACAGAATTACTTGATATTTACCGTACTCTTAAATCTAAAACTTGGGTAGACTTGACTCACCAAATCAATGAAAATAGCCCGCATTTCCCTGCGCTACCAGCTCTCGAAAAGAAAGCCCTATTTACTCATAAGGATGGCTTCTTTGTCGAACAATTTACGGTTGTGGGGCAGTATGGAACCCATATTGATCCTCCGATTCATTTTGTAGAGGGAGCTCGTTATCTTGATGAGATTGATTTGAAAGATTTACTCCTGCCACTCTACGTTATTGATAAATCTGCTGCTGTTATAGCAAATAATGACTATGAGATAACTAAGCAGGATATTTTAGACTTTGAGGCTGAATATGGCCCGATAGCGCCAGAATCTTTTGTTGCCTTTCGTTCGGATTGGTCAAAGCGCTGGCCTAGTCAAGATGCCATTCGTAATCTAGACGAAGATGGAGTTCAACGTACACCAGGATGGAGTCATGAAGCTCTAGAATATTTGATTGAAGAACGTCAGGTGAAAGCAGTTGGTCATGAAACATTGGATACCGATTCAGGAGTATCTGCAGCCAAACACGGAGGAAGTTTACCAGAAGAATACTATCTCCTATCAAAAGATATTTATCAGTTGGAAGTATTGGCAAACTTGGATCAGGTACCACCAACAGGCGCATTGATTTCAATCGCTTTTCCTCATTGGGAGAAGGCTTCGGGTTCACCAGTGCGAGCAATTGCTATATTACCATAAGAAAAAGTCCAGACAGTGCTGACCTTCATGTCTGGACTTTTTCAATTGAGTTAACGCATAGTAACAAATTCTTCAGAACCTGTCGGATGGATGGCGACAACGGCATCAAATTCTTCTTTTGTAGCTCCCATTTTGATAGCAACTGAGAATCCTTGAATCATTTCATCGACACTATAGCCAATGCCGTGCAGACCAACGACTTTTTCATTTTCTCCTACGGTTACTAATTTAAACTTGGCCATTTGGCGGTTGTTTTCTAGGGCAGTGTACATAGAAGTAAAGGCTGAAGTATAGACTTTTACATTGTCCTGACCGTATTGGGCAATCGCTTCGTCCTCAGTTAGACCAACTGTTCCGATAGCGGGGTGAGAAAAGACGACAGTTGGGATGGTTGTGTAATCCATTTTTGCGGTTGGTTTATTGTTAAATAAACGTTCTGCCAAAAGGCGACCTGCCTTGATTGCAACGGGTGTTAATTCTTTTTCACCAGTCACATCACCGAGGGCATAGATACCTGGTACAACTGTTTCTTGGTATTCATTGACAGAAATATGTCCTGAAGAAGTAAGTTGAACACTAGTTGCTTCTAGGTTAAGTTTGTCAATATTTGGTTTACGTCCAATTGCCCAAAGGACCTTCTGAGCAATATGGCTACTACCGTCAGCAAAGTTAATCTGGATTTGTCCATCATCAGTTTTTTCAAGACTGACAGGAGTTTTCCCGGTATGGAGTGGAAGGTTGGTACGTTGCATTTCTTCCATCAAGGCATCAACAATGTAGGTATCAAAGTTACGAAGAGGGCGATTGCCACGAACAAAGAGGTCAGTTTGGACACCGAGTCCATGTAGGAGACCGGCCATTTCCACAGCGATATAACCAGCACCAATCACAGCCACAGAAGAAGGTAATTCTTCCCATGCAAAGACATTGTCAGATACAATCCCTAGCTCACTACCAGGAATAGCAGGGACTGCCGGTTTGGCGCCAGTTGCGATGACAATGTGTTTTGCACGAATCAGCTCACCATTGACTTCAACCGTTTGATTGTCCACAAAACGTGCGAAACCCTGGATAACTTCTACTCCGTTATTGTTAAAAGTATTACCGTAGGATGCGCGTGAACGCTCAATATAGGCTTCGCGATTTTTACGCAAGGTGGCAAAATCAAAGGTCACTTCTTGGCTAGTAAATCCATATTCAGGTCCATAATGCTGGATGGCTTCTGCTACCTGAGAACCGTACCACATAATTTTTTTGGGTACACAGCCAAGGTTAACACAGGTCCCTCCTAGATAGCTTCCCTCAATAACTGCTGCCTTGGCACCGTACATAGCGGCTCGGTTCATGGTAGCGATGCCTCCGCTCCCGCCTCCGATAGCGATAATATCAAACACTTTCATAAATTTCCTCCAATAAAGGTCAATAATTATATTCATTGTAACGCTTTTTTGTATGTCAATCAAAAATCTGCTACGTTACCTTACAAAAATGTAAGTGGGAAAATCGCCAAACTTTTTATAAAATAGTTAGGAAAAAACTTGCATTTGTTCTTGTATTTGTGTATTATATAGACAACACAAATAGGTATGTTTTGTAAAGAAAAGGAGTTTGTTATGTTAAAGACAAAGAAAGCAAAAATTGCTTTGTTTGGTGGTCTTGGAGTGGTCGCAGTTGCCTTAGTAGGTGGGGCTTTAATTTTTAGCAATATGCTAACATCGCCATCATCTTCGGAAGATGTAGCCATGAGTATGACCTATACTGTTGCTAAAGAAGGCTCAATTGCTTCCTCAACGCTACTTACAGGAACGATTACAGCAGCAGACGAGCAGTATGTTTACTATGATCCTTCTAAGGGAGATTTGAGTGAGGTTTTGGTTGCTCCAGGTGCTAAGGTCGAAGTAGGTACCCCTTTGATTCGCTATGATGCTACAGAATTACAGTCTGCTTTGGATACTGCTGTTCGTGGTCGTGATAAGATTGGTCGCCAAATTGCAGACTTAAGAACCAACGGTCAGACTGTTCAAACAACTGGTGATGCAGAAACAGATGCTGCAGCAACTGCTACTGCACAACGTTCAGTAGATATGCAGTTAGCAGACTTGAATGATTCATACGCAGATGCTCAAGCTGCGGTTGATAAAGCCTATACAGCCTTAACAGAAGCGACAGTAACTAGTACCGTTGCTGGTACAGTTGTTGAGGTGAATAAGGCTGTTTCTAAGAATTCTACATCGAGCCAAACAGTTGTACACATTGTAAATCAAGGTAGTTTGCAAGTAACAGGTAGTTTGACAGAATACGATTTGGCTAACATTGCAGTGGATCAAGAGGTCAAGCTGACTAGCAAGGTATATCCCGATAAGACTTGGACAGGGAAAATTACCTATATTTCAAACTATCCATCTAGTGATCAAGCTGGTGCTGCTACAACAGGAACTAGTGGTTCAGGTGCTAAATATCCATTTAAGGCAGCTTTAACTAGTAAATTAGGTGAGTTGAAGCAAGGATTTTCTGTAAATATTGAGGTTGTCAATACAAGTAAAAACATTTTAATTCCGGTGTCCGCAGTTGTGCCAGAAGAAGATAAAAACTATGTGTGGACCTTGGTTGATGGGAAAGCTAAGAAAGTAGAAGTCACTCTGGGGAACGCAGATGCTTTGAATCAGGAAGTGACCGCTGGTATAGCAGCAGGAGATAAGGTTATTACCATTCCAACTCCGAATCTCGAAGATGGCAAAGAGGTTGAAGCCAATGAAGAACCAGCTTATTAGACTAACAAGTATCAATAAATCCTACAAAAATGGTGATCAAGAACTCCAAGTTTTAAAGAATATTGATTTAGAGGTGGAAGAGGGAGAATTTCTTGCCATTATGGGGCCCTCTGGTTCAGGGAAATCAACCTTGATGAACATTATTGGGCTTTTAGATCGTTCCAGTTCAGGAAACTATTGGTTGGAAGGTGAAGAAGTCAGTCAACTTTCTGAGAAAAAATTAGCTCAGGTTCGGAATGACCAAATCGGTTTCGTTTTTCAACAATTTTTCCTTTTATCGAAACTTAACGCCCTTCAAAATGTAGAATTACCCTTGATTTATGCTGGAGTTCCATCAAGCAAACGTAAGGAACTAGCTAAACAATATCTTGAAAAAGTTGAATTGGCAGAGCGGATGACGCATTTACCATCAGAATTGTCTGGTGGTCAAAAACAACGGGTAGCTATTGCTCGTGCACTAGTCAATACCCCAGCTATTATTTTAGCAGATGAGCCTACAGGTGCCCTAGATACCAAGACAGGTGAGCAGATTATGCAACTTCTGACGGAGTTGAATAATGAAGGAAAGACCATTATCATGGTTACGCATGAGCCTGAGATTGCTGCCTACGCAAAACGAAAAATCGTTCTACGTGATGGAGTAATTACCGAAGATAGTCGAAGGGAGGGAGTTTAGATGGAAAATTGGAAATTCGCCCTCAAATCTATTATGGCTCATAAAATGAGATCGCTCCTTACTATGTTAGGTATCATCATTGGCGTGGCTGCAGTTGTCATTATTGTTGCCATGGGAACAGGGGTGGCCAAAAGCATAGAAAAGTCTCTAGCTGGTGATCAAAATAATGTTCAGGTTTACTTTACTGCCTTCTCCAGTTCAGGCACAGCTTTCGGTCCGTTTGGCACAGCGTCGACGGAAGAACCAATCTTAGAGGAAGAGCCGGATTTGACGGATTCTACTTTAAAAGGATTGCTAGAGCTTGATGGCGTATCAAACTATTACTCCAGTATCAGCAACATAGCTGAAGTCAGATCGGGCAATAAAAAAGCAGAGAATGTCACTATTACTGGTGTTAGCCAGAATTTCTTTGCTGTGAAAGAGTATGAGATTTTAGCTGGTCGTCAGTTTACAGCTAACGACTATAGTCGTTTTTCACGTATGATTATGTTAGATACGGCATTAGCAGAGAAGTTATTTGGTTCTATAGAGAGCTCTCTCAATCAGACGATTAGTGTTAATAGCAATGCTTATCTCGTAATAGGGGTCTACAAAGATCCGAAAGCAGGGACAGCTATTTATGGAATGAATTCAGGTGGAAATGCCGTAATGACTAATACGCAGTTAGCTGCTGAAACAGGCATGAAAGAAAATTCTCAAATCTTTGTCCATGTTGAAGATGTTACACGGGCAACAGAAGTTGGTCAGGCTGCTGCAGATTACTTGACTAAAGCGACTGGATTGAAAGAAGCGAGATACGAGATTTATGATATGTCAGCCATGTTGGAGGAGTTTAAATCTCAAATGTCTGGTGTTACCTTGTTTATCGGTGCTGTTGCAGGTATCTCCTTGCTAGTTGGTGGTATCGGTGTCATGAATATCATGCTGGTATCAGTAACTGAGCGGACTCGTGAAATCGGTCTTCGAAAAGCGCTTGGAGCAACTAGAGGAAATATCTTGGTTCAATTCTTGATAGAAGCGATGGTCTTGACAACTCTTGGTGGAGCAATTGGTCTCGCAATCGCTCAGACAATAGTGTTCTTGCTCAATGTGAGCAAGGCGTTGGGCGAAAGAATAGCTGCTGAAATTTCAATTCCTGTTGTATTAGGTAGTCTGGCTTTCTCAGCAGTAGTTGGTATTGTGTTTGGTGTACTACCTGCAAACAAAGCATCTAAGCTTGATCCAATTGAAGCTTTGCGCTATGAATAATCTATTGAAACGATTAGGTTTTCCTAGTCGTTTTATTTTTTGAGCAAATCAATTGACCATATCACTAACTAGAGATAAAATAAACGCATCAATTAAGAAATAGTGATTTCAAAGGAGAACACATCATGGTAGAATTAGGTATTTCAACATTTGGCGAAACAACTCCACTAGAAAAAACAGGGGAAACTTACAGCCACGACGAGCGGATTCGCCAGCTAGTCAAAGAAATCGAATTAGCTGATGCGGTGGGGCTTGATGTTTATGGGATTGGGGAGCATCACCGAGAAGATTTTGCGGTTTCTGCACCTGAGATTGTGCTGGCAGCTGGTGCCGTCAATACCAAGCATATCAAGCTAACATCAGCAGTTTCAATCCTTTCCTCCATGGACCCTGTACGACTTTATCAGCAGTACACCACCATAGATGCTTTGTCAAATGGCAGAGCGGAAATCATGGCGGGTCGTGGTTCCTTTACGGAGTCATTCCCCTTGTTTGGCTATGATCTCCGTGACTATGAAGAACTCTTCGATGAAAAGCTAGATATGCTTCTGGAAATCGACAAGGAAACCAATCTCAAGTGGGATGGACATTTTACCCAGTCAGTCGATAATAAGCCAGTCTATCCACGTCCTGTTCAGGAAGACTTTCCGATTTGGGTCGCAACTGGGGGCAATGTAGAATCCACCATCAAAATTGCTAAGAAGGGCTTGCCAATCGTTTATGCTGTCATTGGTGCAGGGACCCATCGCTTTAAACCTTTAGTCGATGCTTATCGCAAGGTTGCCCGCAACTCAGGTCATAATCCAAAGAAAACGAAAGTTGCAGCACATTCTTGGGGTTGGATTGCAGACGACCATGACAAGGCTGTGGAAGAATACTATCATCCAACTAAAGTAATTACGGACAATATCGCTAAAGATCGCCCACATTGGAGCGAGATGACCAAGGCGCAATATTTCTATTCCTTGACAGATGAAGGGGCAACCATCGTCGGAGATCCAAAACGAGTTGCTGAAAAAATTATCAAGACTATTGGAACACTTGACTTGGACCGTTTCTTCCTCCATCTCCCAATCGGATCTATGCCACATGAAGATGTCCTCCGTGCCATCGAACTCTACGGAACAGAAGTTGCGCCAATTGTTCGAGAATATTTTGCAAAAAAGAAGAGAATCAGTCCCAAGACTGATGAGATAGTTGATAGGATGAGCTATACTATAGTCGATCCTAAATATTTTTCATAATCTCCTGAAAATCCTGACCAAGTGGTTGGGATTTTTTGCATGCAAAAACACTCTTGGAATTTCCAAGAGTGTTTTAAGTAACAGTGTTAAACAGTTTGTAGTTTTTATTTCATCATCGGGAGTGATAAGGTCTGGTAGACTTTTTCAGCTAATCTCCTATTTCATAGTCGGAAATAGGAGTACATCCCGAATAGTAGTGGTGTCTGTCAAGAGCATGCAGAGGCGGTCGATACCGATTCCGAGGCCGCCTGTTGGTGGCATACCGTATTCGAGGGCTTCGATGTAGTCGTAGTCAACGCCTGTCGCTTCGTCGTCACCGAGTTCTTTAGCCTTAGCTTGGGCTTCGAAACGTTCCAATTGGTCGATTGGGTCGTTCAATTCTGTAAAGGCGTTTCCGTATTCCTTGGTCATGATGAAGAGCTCGAAGCGGTCTGTGAAGCGTGGGTCTTCATCGTTTTTCTTAGCCAGTGGAGATACGGCTACTGGGTGACCATAGACAAAGGTTGGTTGGATAAGAGTTGCTTCAACGTATTCTTCAAAGAAGCTGTTGATGATTTGACCAACTTCTGTATGGTGTTTTTCCACAGGGACCTTGTGCTCAGCTGCAAGGGCTTTTGCTTCCTCGAAGCTCATCTCTTGCCAGAAGTCCACGCCAGTTTGTTCCTTAATAGCATCAACCATGTGGATACGCTTGAATGGCTCATGGATAGCAATTTCAGTGCCCTGATAAGTCACAGGACCATCACCGACAACAGCCTTGGCAGTGTGCTGGATAATACCTTCGGTCAAGTCCATGATGTCTTGATAGTCTGCATAAGCTTGGTAAACCTCAATGGAAGTGAACTCAGGGTTGTGGGTCGCATCCATACCTTCGTTGCGGAAGATACGGCCGATTTCATAAACGCGTTCCATACCGCCGACAATCAGGCGTTTGAGGTGGAGTTCTGTCGCGATACGAAGCACCATGTCAATGTTTTGGGCATTGTGGTGGGTAATGAATGGACGAGCTGCAGCACCACCAGCTTCGTTGTGAAGAACTGGTGTTTCCACTTCCAAGAAACCAAGTCCATCAAGGTAACGGCGGATTTCTGAGATAATTCTTGAGCGGGTCACAAAGCGATCAAAGCTCTCGCGGTTGGTAATCAAGTCCAAATAACGTTTGCGGTAGCGGGTCTCGATGTCTGTCAAACCGTGGAATTTTTCTGGCAATGGGCGGAGCGCTTTAGAAAGGTGAGTCAACTTGCGAGCATGGATAGACAACTCACCAACGTTTGTCTTGAAGACATCTCCCTCGACACCGATAAAGTCACCAAGGTCTGCTTTTTTGAAGATTTCATAATTTTCTTCGCCAACATCATCCTTACGAACGTAGATTTGAATCTGGCCTTCGCGGTCTTGAATGTGAGCAAAACCTGCCTTACCCTTACCACGCTTGGTCATAATACGACCTGCAATGATTGCTGTTTGCCCTAATTCTTCCAAGTCTTCTTTTGATTTGTCTTCGTACTGAGCCTTCAATTCAGCTGAATTTGCAGAACGCTCAAAACGTTTTCCAAATGGGTCAATGCCCTGTTCGGCAAGAGCCGTCATTTTCTCACGACGGACAATCTGTTGGTCATTTAATTCTTCAAAATGTTCAGTTGACATAAAAATTTTATTCCTCCAAAGTCTGTTATTTCTATTTTATCATAGAAGAGAGAAAAAATCAGTATAAATTGCTAATAGGATAGGAAAAAACAGCAGAAAATTCTACTGTTTTGCTTTATAGCTGGTATCATTCCAAGCTAATTCTGTAAAGTTTTCGAAATCGCTTGTTTCTAAAATAGTAACCGATGCATTATCCAAACCACCTCGGTGACGCAGTTGGGCTGGTGGAAAACCAAGCAGGCGATGGATAGAAGCGGTTAGAAAGGCACCATGACTGACGATGAGGACTGTTTCCAGGTTTTCTTCTTGAAGAGCCTGGATAAAATTGACCATTCTCTGTGTGACCTGATGGACAGATTCGGCATCAAAGACATCGTGTTTAAATCGTGCTAGATTATGTTTGAGTGCCCAGGCTTGTTTGGGGTAGATGGCACGAAAAATTGCCATCTTGCTTCCTTCTAGCGTTCCAAAATTCCATTCACGTAGTTGTGGCGTGGTTAGAACGGTTTGGCAATGGTGATTGGCTTTGGCAATTTCTACGGCAGTGCTATGTGCGCGCTGCAAATCACTAGAATAAATAGCATCAAAGGGGATTTCAGCAAGGTATTTGCCTAGTTTTTCTAAATCCTGATAAGATTCGGGCAAGAGAGCTGAATCTCCAGAATAGCCTTGAAAGCGTCCCTCTAAATTCCATTCGGTCTTACCGTGACGGACAAAGTAAATTTTCAAGTCTAGTCCCTCCCTTCAATCAAATCGGCAAAGTCAGCTTTTACAAAATCAGCTAAAACCTGGCTATCAATTTTAATCGACCGACCAATTTCACCAGCAGAGACAATCAAGTGACCGAGTTCAAGGGCAGATTGATCAATGTAGATTGGGAAATTATGCTTCTGACGAATGCCCACAGGATTGTTGGCACCGTGGACGTAGCCAGTTGTCTTTTCCAAGTCCTTTTGCGGAATCATGCTCACTTTTTTATTGCCAGAGATCTTGGCTAATTTTTTCTCAGACAGGTGTTCTGTGATTGGGACAATGCCGATAATTGGTCCAGTTTTATCTCCAGTTAATGCCAGTGTTTTGTAAATTTCGTGTTCTTCAATTCCTGGTGGAAGTTGACCTTCGAAAGCATTTAAAACAAGGCTATCATGATCGATCTTAGCCTTGTCTAATATTTGGTCCACCAAGGTTTTCTTTATTTTAACCTTTTTTGCCATTATTTATATTTTTCCTCAAGTTTACTCATCCAAAGCCCTAACCATGCACCTAGTATAAATAGGACAATAGCAGCAATCCATGTAACAAAGTTCGCTCCGGCATAGGAAATTGACTCTTTATTACTTGCTTGTGGAATCAGAATCAAAAGAGTGGATGATGAGACGATACCAATAATAAAGTGATAAACACGTGAATGGTATACTTTCAGAGCGTGGTCCATTGCTTTTGAAAAGGCCACCATTGCAAGAACGCCACCGATTGCGATTGGTAGGAAGGTACCGAATAGATCAAGTGATTTGAAACCATTTAGCATTGGCGTGTAAATGCCCAAAATCAATAGTAAGTTTGAAGGGCTGAGTCCAGGAACAAGTACCCCTAAAGCAATCAAGGCACCTGCCAAGACAAAACTTGCAAAGTTTGCTGGAAGCGTTCCTACAAGATCGCTTAAATTGTAAAGTAGGAGACCAGAAATGATGAATGTCCCAATCAACCAAGCCAAATCAATGCTATCTCGTTTGCTCTTTTGAGTTGATTCTTTAAGCAGGCTAGGAATAGTTCCCACGATTGCTCCCGCAAAGGCCCACAAAACTGGGACTTGGAAATGTTGCAATAAATATTCAACAGGGAAAGAGAAGAGTGCGATTCCCAAAATTCCACCGATTCCTACAGGAACAAAATAAAGAAAGTTTTCCTTGAAATCTTTTCGAATATTTGCTAAAAATCCAATTAGTCGCTCATAAATTCCGAGGATAGCAGCGAGTACTCCCCCAGAGACACCAGGTAAGATAAAGCCGAGTGCGATAATCATACCTTTAATAATTCTTGAAATCCAAGAAGCCATAATTTCCTCCAAAATGTATTATAACGCTCCTATTATAGCATAAAGCAAGTAAAAATAATTAAAAAGACTGCCTGTTAGATAAAATCCAGCAGGCAGTTTTGGTTAAAGATTGTAAAAACCTGGTCTTGCTCTATAGAGTAAAATGAGCAGAATAGAGGCAATTGCAGTGGAAGGAAGAATATAGCTGATATTGTAGGTAAAGGAATAGAACCAGACAGGCATACCATCTGGAGCGTAGTCTGCGTAGAAAATAATTCCTGATAAGAAGGTGGCTATCAATCGGATGCTTCCTCCTAGAAAACTAGCCAGAGTAATGATGAGAGTAGCATTTTTTAGATTTTTTTGTTTGGATAGGGTGGGGGCCACTAAACCTGCTAAACCAATTCCGGCGTAAGAAAGTGCATAGTCAAGAAAAACTTGAAAAACGTTTAGGAAGTAGCCACCGTAGAAAAGTTGAATGGTTCCGACAATACCACCAGTAAGAACCCCAACCCCTAGTCCGTGGCGTAGAGCAAGTAGTAAGATTGGAAGCATGACTAAAGACACGGATCCACCTTGGGGCATTGTAAAGAGCGGGATTTTGTCAAAGACGAGGGCAATTGCAGAAAAGATAGCGACTTCGGCTAGGATGGATAATTTTGATGCGGACATAAAAAGACTCCTTTGTAGATGGTCAACAAAGGAGTGTTTATAGCAGATTATAGTATCATTCTATAAGGCACACAATTCCTACGCTAGTTTTAACTAGATCAGGTTCGAGGATTTCGCAGTTGCGATCTCAGCCGAAGCACTCCTTTGTGTATATGTAATTAGTAAAATAGTATCATTTTATTCGGGTGTTGTAAATAGTTTCTGATAAACTTCGTTAGGATCTTTGAGTGTAGTAATGAGGTTTAAATCCAAATGGTGTTCAAATCCGTTGACATACCCACGTGATGTGTATTGGTGGAGATCGTAATCCAAATCAGTATTTGGAGCGGCATTGTAGTAGCCAGAATCATCACCATATGTAGGAATCCAGACTGCATCGAATTTATCCACATTGATGCTGTGGTCTTCCATGAAATAGGTTCCAACGTAAATTCCAATGTTTTTAGCACCGAGAGTTTCTAACTCTTTTCGAAAAGCCTCCACTCCAGCATTCATATCATCCATGGTATATTCTTCAACGTCTAACCAATAGAAGGTCGGCTTGTATTTATTGGCGGCTTTATAAAAGCTTCGAGCTTCCTCCTGCATGCTCTCAATACTATTTCCTGTGACATAGGCATAGACAGCAACAGGGATATTTCTTGCTTGGAATTCTTTAATATGGGTATCAAAGGATTTATCTAACCCGTTTTTATCAGTCGCTGTATTTTCGTTTTTAGTGTGTGATCCACTTTGAATACGAACGATTGCGCCAGAAATGTTTTTGCTAAGGGTATCGTAGTCGATTTCAGACGGTCTCTGCCAAGCAGAAACGTCGACGATAGGTTTCATTTCGAGCGCATTTGCAATGTAATAACTTGAGCTAGAATTTGTTGTTTTAGAACTTGTACTGGTGTTTGATTGTGTGACTGCGGGTTCGTTAGCTACCTCCGTCTTATTTACAGTATTTCCAGTCACCCCAGTGATGAAAATAAGAGCAAAGAAGGATAGGAAAAAACCAACAACAATCATCGGATTTAGTTTCTTTCTCATCTCCTCAATTCTACCGTAAAATCATGAAAAAATCAAAAAAATACGATTCAAGAAATAGTAAAAGATTATCTGAACTTGACATAATAAAGGGAATAAGGTAGGCTAAATTGGTATGCATGACAAAAGTGAAAAAGTAAGACGTGTTAGTCAGCTAGTTGTTCTGTCCTCTTTGACGATTGTTTTAAGGGTGGTTTTTGGTCCATTTCCCAATATAAAGCCTCTTACGGCTATTTTCCTCATTGTTCTGTCCTATTTCAGTTTGCTGGAGAGCTGGACATTGATGATACTAGCGATGGTAGGGAGTGGCTTGCTTTTTGGATTTGGAACAGTTGTTTTGTGGCAAGTTCTTAGTTTTGCTTTCATCCAATTTATATGGTGGTTGGCAATTGGTCCTTCTATCAAAAAAGAGAGCATTCCCTTGTGGCTACAGAGTCTTCTGGCGGGGATTCTTGTCTTTTTGTATGGGCTAACGATAAGTTTTTTATCTGCTACACAGTTTGGGATTTCCCCTATCGTCTTCTGGCTTAATGGTCTAGTCTTTGATAGTTTACACGCTGCTTCAACAGTTTTGTTTTATCCAATTATTGATTATATTTTTAGGAGATTTTATAAATGAAAAAAATTAGTCTTATGTTGACGGTTGTCTTCTCGCTCTTCTTGGCTGCTTGTACAAACACTACTGAGAAACAGAGCAACTCGGCTATCGAAGTCACTTTGCAGATTACAACCAAGGACAAAGAGAATCGTCAGGAAGTTACTGCGGAAGAAGGTGATAGTGTCATGGATGTGCTTAAAGAACATCATGACATTGTAGAAGACAATGGTTTGATAACAGAAATTGATGGTGTTAGCCAAGATGCGAGTACCAATACATACTGGATGTATAAAGTTAATGGCCAAATGGCTGATAAAGGGGCGAAAGACCTTACAGTTGCGAATGGGGATGAAATTGAATTTTATCTTGGAACATTTGAATAGATATGAAAGGCTTCGGCCTTTTTCTTGTTGACAAAAGTTAGTTCCGAATGTTTGCAGAGCAACTTAGAAAGTGATAAGTATTTTTATACAAAGTATGCTATAATAAGAGCTATACTCGAAGAAGGTTGGATAAGCAATGAAGATTGACAAACGCCAGTTGTTGAATTACTCCATACTGATTCCCTATCTCATCTTATCGGTGATTGGGTTGGTCATGGTCTATTCGACAACCAGTGCTACGCAAATTATTAATGGTGGAAATCCATTTAGAACAGTGATTAACCAGGCAGGATTCTGGATTGTCAGCTTGGTAGCAATCTATACGATTTATCGTATGAAATTAAGTTTTTTACGCAAGAAAGCCGTTATCTATTCGGTTATTTTGGTAGAAGTATTTCTGTTAGCTATTTCTCGGTTGTTTCCTCCGATTAACGGGGCTCATGGCTGGATTCCTCTACCGATCGCAGGAACCTTGCAACCGGCAGAATATTTGAAATTAATTATCATTTGGTATCTGGCACATGAGTTTGCAAAACAACAGGCGGATATTCGGACTTATGACTATGTATCGTTGATTAAAGGAAGTTGGATTCCGAAAGAGTTTACAGATTGGCGGGTGGTCAGTCTGCTCCTCCTTGGTCTAGTTGCGACACTGCCAGACTTGGGGAATGCGACGATTATTGTGCTGATTATGGTTGTGATGATTAGTGTGAGTGGGATTGCCTATCGCTGGTTTTCAACAGCGGTTTTGGGAATTGTGGCCGCCTCAACAGTTATTCTAGGAACGATTCGTATTTTGGGTGTAGAAACGGTGGAAAAAATTCCGCTCTTTGGTTATATTGCTCGTCGTTTTGCAGCCTATTTTGATCCATTTGGTAATGCCACCAACTCAGGTCTTCAATTGACTCATTCTTACTATGCGATGAGTAACGGTGGATGGCTTGGACGTGGCTTGGGAAATTCGATTGAGAAAAAGGGGTATCTACCAGAGGCCCACACCGACTTTGCGTTTTCGATTGTCATTGAAGAACTCGGTTTTGTCGGAGCTAGTTTAATTCTAGCCTTATTGTTCTTTTTGATTATTCGAATTATTATTGTAGGCGTCCGTGCTCGTAGTCCATTTAATGCGATGATGGCACTTGGAATGGCAGGTATGCTTCTGATTCAAACATTTGTCAATATCGGAGGAATTTCAGGAATTATTCCTGCAACGGGGGTAACTTTCCCCTTCTTGTCACAGGGGGGATCGAGTCTTTTGATTATTTCCATCGGGATAGGGTTTGTTCTGAATATTGATGCTAGTGAAAAACGTCGATTAATTGAAGAAGAAATAGAGCGTACGCTAATTTAGAGATAGGAAAGAGGTAGGAGATGGCTATTCAAAAATTAGAAAACTATAACAACAAGGAAGCAATCCGTGAAGAAGTAACGATTCTAACATCTATTTTGGAAGAAGTAGCAGCCCAAATGATGCCTGCAGAGACTTTTGCTAAAATTGTAGAATTATCTCAATTGTCTCGTCAGGATGATTATCAGGCATTGATTGCTATTATCAGTCAGTTGAATAATGATGAACTAGCAGTTATTTCTCGATACTTTGCTGTTTTGCCACTTTTGATTAATATATCAGAAGATGTTGACTTGGCCTATGAAATCAATCACCAAAACAATATTGATCAAGATTATCTTGGTAAGATTTCAACAACAATTGATATGGTTTCCAAACAAGAAAATGCAACTGAAATCCTTGAAAAGTTGAATGTTGTTCCAGTCTTGACAGCCCATCCTACTCAGGTTCAACGTCAGTCTATGCTTGATTTAACCAAGCATATTCATGAGTTGCTTCGTCGTTATCGCGATGTAAAATTGGGCTTGCTCAATAAAAACAAATGGGAAGATGAGCTCCGTTGTTACATTGAAATTATCATGCAGACGGATATGATTCGTGAGAAGAAGTTGAAAGTAACCAACGAAATCACAAACGTTATGGAGTATTACAATTCTTCCTTTATTAAGGCTGTCACTAAGTTGCAGCGGGAATACAAACGTTTGGCTGCTGAGAAAGGAATCGCCTTAAATAACCCTCGTCCAATTACAATGGGTATGTGGATTGGGGGAGACCGTGATGGAAATCCATTTGTTACTGCAGAGACCTTGAAGCTGTCAGCCTTGACTCAGTGTGAAGTCATTATGAATTATTACGATGAGCAACTCTATAAACTCTATCGGAATTTTTCGCTCTCAACTTCCATTGTGAATGTATCTACAGCGGTTAAGATGCTGGCGGATTTATCTGAAGATAGTTCTGTCTATCGTGAAAATGAGCCCTATCGTCGTGCTTTTCACTATATTCAGATGAAACTTGCAAATACAAGAGATTATCTAGTTCACAATAAGCCGTCAGATGTTCGCTATAGTAATGTAGCCGAGTTTAAAGCTGATTTATTAGCCATCAAACAATCTTTGATTGAAAATAAATCTATGGCGCTATTGAAAGGTGATTTTACAGAATTACTTGAAGCGGTTGAAGCGTTTGGTTTCTACCTAGCTAGTATCGATATGCGCCAAGACTCTTCTATTCATGAAGCAAGTGTTGCGGAACTATTGGCTTCTGCCCGTATCGTAGAAGACTACTCCAGTTTATCTGAGGAAGCTAAATGCCATGTTCTTTTGAAACAGTTGGAAACTGATCCACGCATTCTTTCTGCAACGCACATGCCAAAGTCAGAACAATTAGAAAAAGAATTGGCTATCTTTGCTGCTGCGCGTGAATTGAAAGATAAGCTAGGTGAGGAAATCATCAAGCAACACATTATTTCACACTCGGAGAGTGTTTCTGATTTGCTGGAATTAGCTGTCCTATTAAAAGAAGTTGGTCTAGTAGATGTCGATAAGGCCCGTGTTCAGATTGTTCCACTTTTTGAGACAATCGAGGACTTAGATAATGCACCTGATACCATGCGTCAATATCTGCAATTAGATTTAGCGAAACGTTGGATTGCAGGCAATAAATACTACCAAGAAATCATGCTTGGCTACTCAGATTCCAACAAGGATGGTGGCTACCTATCCTCCGGCTGGACACTCTACAAAGCACAGAATGAATTGACGCAAATTGGTCAAGACTACGGAGTAAACATCACCTTCTTCCACGGTCGTGGAGGTACTGTTGGTCGTGGTGGTGGTCCTTCCTACGATGCGATTACATCTCAGCCATTTGGTTCCATCAAGGACCGGCTTCGTTTGACAGAACAAGGCGAAGTGATAGGCAATAAATACGGTAACAAAGACGCAGCCTACTATAATTTAGAAATGCTGGTATCTGCAACGCTTGACCGTATGGTCACACAAATGATTACCGATCCAAATGAAATCGATGGCTATCGCGAAACCATGGATGAAATTGTATCAGATAGCTATCGTATTTATAGAGATCTTGTGTTCAACAATCCACATTTTTATGATTATTTCTTTGCCGCTAGTCCAATTCGTGAAGTATCAAGTCTGAACATTGGCTCACGTCCAGCGGCTCGAAAAACCATCACAGAAATCGGTGGTTTGCGTGCGATTCCATGGGTATTCTCCTGGTCACAAAACCGTGTCATGTTGCCAGGTTGGTATGGAGTTGGTTCAAGTTTCAAACGCTTTATTGATAAGCACCCTGATAATTTGTCTAAGTTACAAAAAATGTACGAATCTTGGCCATTCTTCCGCTCACTTCTATCAAACGTGGATATGGTATTGTCTAAATCCAATATGAATATCGCATTTGAATATGCTAAAATGTGTGAAAGCGAAGAGGTACGAAATATCTTCCATGTCATTTTAGATGAATGGCAGTTGACCAAAGAAATCATTTTATCAATCGAGCAAAATGATGAGCTTTTAGCAGAACTACCGTTTCTAAAAGCTAGTCTTGATTATCGCATGCCTTATTTCAATGTGCTCAACTATATTCAGATTGAATTAATTCATCGTCTTCGTCGTGGAGAATTGAGCAAAGAACAAGAGAATCTCATTCATATTACCATCAATGGTGTGGCGACAGGTTTGCGCAACTCAGGTTAATACCACTACAAAACAACTTCTTCGGAGGTTGTTTTTTTATGTATAATAATATCAGAAAGGTGTAACCAATCGTCAATTCATTCGTTTTATCAGTGAAAGGAGGAGATGAGTATCAAACTGGATCAATATGAAAAAGAAATTATTGGTATTGCTGAGGAGATTTCCTACTATCTGCAAAAATCAGGAGCCAGCCCAGCTGACAGTCAGGATATTGCCCAAGATGTTCTAGTCAAATTGCTTGAATCTGATATTGTCCTTCCTTTCGAAAAACTAAGAGCTTGGCTTTACCGTTCTGCAGTCCGGGCTTACATTGACAAATACAGGAGAGACAAGCGCTACCATGAAATTTTACAAAAGGAGTTTTTTAGACCTGAAAATTTTTTGATCTATGACCAAGAGGGGCATGATGAGCTCTATCAAGCGGTGGAAGGTTTGCCCAGTAAGTACCAGCAGGTGATTGACCTCTATTATTTCCAAGATATGAGTATCAAGGAGATTGCGCATATTTTAGGTGCTGGTCAAAGTTGGGTGAAAATCAGCCTTTACCGAGGACGCAAACAGTTAAGGAAAGCATTAGAAGAGAGAGGAGATGAATATGAAGACTTTTGAAGAGGTAACGAAAAGGAGTAAGCGGAAGAATTTATGGAAGACAATAGGGCTATCATCGCTCATCGGCTTCATCTTAATGCTTATTGGCATTCAAACAGTAAAAATCCTCGTCGGTGCACGAGAAGGGCGTGAGAATTGGAAACAAATTATTTTAATGGAAATCTCTTATCCAAATATAAAACATGACGGTATTAAAATCCAAAGCACGAGTTATGTATCTGGGAAACTTTACTGCAATTTATATAAGGATCTAGCTGGTGTTCCTATGGCTTTTGGTCAGCACGAAATTTACTATGACCTGTTTGATCGTCACTATGATTTTGCTCAGCATATACCTGGGAATACCTTCAAATATCTATATGATTTCACAACCAATACCAAGGTACCTGTTTTTTACAATAGAAAAAAGTCCGTTTGGAGTGTTCAAGACATTGCCAATGAATTGCATTATCTTAAAGACATGAGTGGGCAGCTAGTAGAAGTGGCTATTTCCTTTGATAAGAAGTACAGTTTGGCAGAAATCAAGCAAATGATTCCTAGCAATCTCAAGAAAAATTGGTATTGGATAGGGACAGAAGGGAAGCAGAGTACCCATTACTATCGTCCAGAGCAGCTTTTGGGATTAGATCCAGAGGATATTCAACTGGTCTTTTCGGATATGCCTGGAGACTATATGTCAGGTATGGACTATATGAAAGAGTTCTTAGAATCGGGAGATCAGAAACGAGCGCAGTATTTGGACATACCTGTGGATGACTTGCAAGCCTTTGTTGATAAGTTTGGTAACACCGACTTTACCAAACAAGAAGAGATTGATCAGTTGGAGTTCGCAGGCATTATCTTAACAGGGAAAGCAGAAGACTTTGCTCAATTGGAAGGCAAGGACTGGATTTATTCTTCTAGTATTGGAGCGTCCATTCCTATTCAGCCTTATTATCAACTGCATCATTAAGTGAAAATAGTCAATATATTTTCAATACTTATAGCAAGAGTCTTGCCAGGGAGTCGTAGGATGACTGAACGGAGAAAGGTCTGTTGCAGTAGTCTCGTATTTGTGGCACCTTGTAGCTATGGTAACATCAATATCCCTATGGAAGTGAGGTATTTTTAGTTGAGTAATAGGTTAAAATGGGATGATAAAAAAGGTTATGAGCGAAGCTAATAGCCCTTGCAGAAAATGGATAAAATAAAAAACGATAGAAAATGCTTGCAATTCTGCTACAATTTGATAGAATAGTAAGGTAAAGTTAGACTGTATTGCCTACTGTCTATCTATAAAATATATTTTATTGGAGGCTTTTACCAAAATGGCAAAAGAAAAATACGATCGTAGTAAACCACACGTTAACATTGGTACAATTGGACACGTTGACCACGGTAAAACTACTTTGACAGCAGCTATCACAACTGTATTGGCACGTCGCTTGCCTTCATCAGTTAACCAACCTAAAGACTATGCGTCTATCGATGCTGCTCCAGAAGAGCGCGAGCGCGGTATCACTATCAACACTGCACACGTTGAGTACGAAACTGAAAAACGTCACTATGCTCACATCGACGCTCCAGGACACGCGGACTACGTTAAAAACATGATCACTGGTGCTGCTCAGATGGACGGTGCGATCCTTGTAGTAGCTTCAACTGACGGTCCAATGCCACAAACTCGTGAGCACATCCTTCTTTCACGTCAGGTTGGTGTTAAACACCTTATCGTCTTCATGAACAAAGTTGACTTGGTTGACGATGAAGAATTGCTTGAGTTGGTTGAAATGGAAATCCGTGACCTTCTTTCAGAATACGATTTCCCAGGTGATGATCTTCCAGTTATCCAAGGTTCAGCTCTTAAAGCTCTTGAAGGTGACTCTAAGTACGAAGACATCGTTATGGAATTGATGAACACAGTTGATGAGTACATTCCAGAACCAGAACGCGACACTGACAAACCATTGTTGCTTCCAGTCGAGGACGTATTCTCAATCACTGGTCGTGGTACTGTAGCTTCAGGACGTATCGACCGTGGTACTGTTCGTGTCAACGACGAAATCGAAATCGTTGGTCTTCAAGAAGAAAAATCTAAAGCAGTTGTTACTGGTGTTGAAATGTTCCGTAAACAACTTGACGAAGGTCTTGCCGGCGATAACGTTGGTGTGCTTCTTCGTGGTGTACAACGTGATGAAATCGAACGTGGTCAAGTTATCTCTAAACCAGGTTCTATCAACCCACACACTAAATTCAAAGGTGAAGTTTACATCCTTACTAAAGAAGAAGGTGGACGTCACACTCCATTCTTCGACAACTACCGTCCACAGTTCTACTTCCGTACAACTGACGTAACTGGTTCAATCAAATTGCCAGAAGGTACTGAAATGGTAATGCCTGGTGATAACGTTACTATCGACGTTGAATTGATCCACCCAATCGCCGTTGAACAAGGTACTACTTTCTCTATCCGTGAAGGTGGACGTACTGTTGGTTCAGGTATGGTTACAGAAATCGAAGCTTAATTCGATTGAGTTCCCAGAAATAACAATTATAGTCAGACAACTTAATTGTAACTCTCTACTTTCGGGTAGAGAGTTTTTCTGTAAGTATTCATAAAATGCACAGAAATTCTTTAATCTTAGCTAAGTTTATGCTATAATGTACCTTGTACAATAAATATAGAAGAGGTAAGTGAAATGTCACGTAAACCAATCATTGCCGGTAACTGGAAAATGAACAAAAATCCTCAAGAAGCACAAGCTTTCGTTGAGGCAATTGCAGGAAAATTGCCTGCAGGCGACAAAATTGAAGCAGCTATCGCAGCTCCAGCTGTAGATTTGAACGCCCTCTTGTGGTTCGCTAAAGATTCTGAATTGAAAGTTGCTGCTCAAAACTGCTACTTTGAAGATGCTGGTGCCTTCACTGGCGAAACATCTCCAAAAGTATTGGCTGAAATGGGTGTTAACTATGTTGTTATCGGTCACTCAGAGCGTCGTGATTACTTCCACGAAACTGATGAAGATATTAATAAAAAAGCTCATGCAATCTTCCGTAACGGTTTGACTCCAATCATCTGTTGTGGTGAGTCACTTGAAACTTACGAAGCTGGTAAAGCAGTAGAATTTGTAGGTGCACAAGTTTCTGCAGCTTTGAAAGACTTGACTGCTGAACAAGTAGCATCACTTGTTATTGCTTATGAGCCAATCTGGGCAATCGGTACTGGTAAATCAGCTACTAAAGATGATGCACAAAACATGTGTAAAGCTGTTCGTGACGTTGTTGCTGCTGATTTCGGTCAAGAAGTTGCAGACAAGGTTCGCGTTCAATACGGTGGTTCTGTAAACCCATCAAACGTTGCTGAATACATGGCATGTCCAGACGTTGACGGTGCGCTTGTTGGTGGTGCATCACTTGAAGCAGAAAGCTTCTTGGCTTTGTTGAACTTCTAATAGCAAAAAGCATCGGATTTTGAATCCGATGCTTTTTTTGCTATTTTAAGAGGCTATTTCAGTACCCATTCTCTCAGAGCGTGGGCTACACCGCTCTCATCATTTGACTTCGTAATGTATTTGGCGATTTTCTTCAGTTCAGGATTTCCGTTTTCCATGACAACAGGATTACCAACAACTTCCAACATTGGACGGTCATTTTCTTGGTCACCGATGGCCATAGTTTGATCCATTGTTAGTCCAAGCTTCTCAGCCAGATGAATGATAGCTTGTCCCTTGTTAACAGTTTTAGGGGTGATTTCCAAATAAAATGGTGCTGATTTTGCTACGTTGTACTTTTCAGTCAAGCTGGTCGGTAGAAGTGGAATAGCAGCATCAAGAATTTCTGGCTCATCAACCATCATTGTTTTGATGATTTCCTTGTCAGCCATTTCTTCCGGAGTGCGATAGAAAATGGGTGCACTTACTAGTGTTGATTCGTAAATGGTGTATTTACCGATGTTACGGTTGGCAGTATAGATACCTTCCTTGGTGCTGGCATGCATTGGGAGCTTGAGTTTACGGGCAGCAGATTCGATGTCGAGATAATCCTCATAAGTCAAGGTATCTTTGACAATATCCTCACCAGTTGCTGCATCTTGGACTAAGCCACCGTTAAAAGTGATGACGTAGTCACCTGCTTCTGTAAGATTGAGTTCTTCTAAAATTGCTTGAACACCGGAAATGGGGCGACCAGTAGCAATAACAATTTTAACGCCTGCTTTTTTTGCTTCTTGGATTGCTGAATGTACTTCAGCTGTAATTTGGTGTTGACTATTTAGTAGTGTACCATCAATATCGATGGCGACAAGTTTAATGCTCATTTGATTCTCCAATTATAAAATGATCGTTATGTATATGGCTGTTAAAATCAGCTATTTGAGGTGCGAAAATCCCTGTTTCTTCTAACATTTCTTTTGGGAAATAGAAACGGCTATCGCCGTGGATTGTGCCTGATAGGGAGTGAACAATTGGTGATAGAGAGGATAGTTCTACCAAGGTTTCATCTTTGCGATAAATCTCAATTTGAGTCCGTTTCTTTTCTGCATTCGGACGGTAAATGTCATACGGCAAATCGAAGTTGTGGTGAATAGCAGTATAGTATTCTGGGTCAAAACCGACATCTGCGACCAGGCTACGCAGGCGGTCCAAAGCTTCCTCTTCTTCGGCCTTGAAAGTGATGGATTTGAGCACTTTCCTATTGATATAGCGCTGGGCTAAGTCAGATAAAATACGATCTGGTCCATCTATCCATGATTGAAAGTAAGTATTCATAACTCCATCATCCAGACTGAGGTAGTCGGTTAGACGGATACGATGCTCAAAAAAAGGTAATAGCCGAGGTGAAGTTCGTGCAAAAAACTCCTGTTCACTAGTATATAGTAGTTTGGCACGATTGAGTAAATTCTGCAATAGGACTTCCATAGAGCGGCTTGCTGGATGAAAATAGACTTGCATGTACATCTGGTAGCGGCTGAGAACGTAGTCTTCTACTGCATGCATACCAGATTCTTTAAAGGCAATTCCATTTTCTGTCGGGCGAATGACACGTAATATCCTAGTTAGGTCAAATTCACCATAGTTCGCTCCTGTGAAGTAGGAATCTCGTAATAGATAATCCATTCGGTCAACATCAATCTGGCTCGAAATGAGTTGAACGACCTGTTTATTTGGATAGGTGTGTTTGATAACACTAGCAACCTTGTCTGGAAACTCAGGCGAAACTTGTTTCAACAGAGCATTGATTTCCGTTTCTGGACTAGTAATAATAGCACAGGTCATTTCCTCATGGTCTGTATCAAATAGACGCTCGAAGGTATGAGAATAGGCTCCGTGTCCGACATCATGGAGTAGCGCAGCAACCATGGTCAGTAGGGACTCATTTGTATCCCAGATTTGTGGATACTTGTCTTCAAATTTTTGAGTAATCCGTCTGGCGATTTCGTAGGCGCCAAGGCAGTGCGAAAAGCGGCTATGCTCGCCACCATGGAAGGTATAGGAAGTAGTCCCTAGTTGCTTGATGCGGCGTAGTCGCTGAAATTCTTTTGTATTGATAAGTTTATAAATCAGCTCATGATCAACATGTACATAGTTATGAACTGGATCGCGAAATACTTTTTCTATCATAGTTTTATTATAACAAAAAAGGGAGATAAATTCCTGATTTTTCTAAAATACAAGGATATTGCTATGTATCCAAAGGAATCTTTTGGTATAATGGAGAAATGAATAATCAAATTATCTTATTAACTATTCAGGTCTTTATTGTAGCCCTGATTCTTTGGATGCTTTACATAATTCTATCCTATGCTAAAAAGCACGATATTTCTCTAAAAGAGAAATTTTGGACAGGATTTGGTATCGGTTATGTTACTGATTTGCTAGATACCTTGGGGATTGGAACCTTTGCAACGACAACCACTATGTTTAAACTGACAAAGTTGGTGGAAGACGATCGTAAAATTCCTGCGACCATGACAACGGCGCACATCATACCAGTCTTAGTAGAGGCGCTATTGTTTATTACGATAGTTGAGGTTGACATGGTCACTCTGATTGCTATGGCAGCAGCGGCATTTACAGGTGCCTTTGTTGGTGCCAAGGTAACTCAAAAATGGGATACAAAGAAAGTTCAACGAATTCTTGGGATTTTGCTAATTATTGCAGCCTGTTTCATGGTCTATCGCATGATTACTAACCCTGGCGCAGATCTTACCAATGAAGTAAAGGGCTTAACTGGTTGGAAACTGGCTGTTGGTATTGCCTTTGATTTTATGGTGGGAATGCTGATGAGTATGGGGCTGGGTAACTATGCTCCTGAGTTAATCTTCTTCTCATTGATGGGAATTAGTCCAGCGGTTGCTCTTCCGGTCATGATGTTGAATGCTGCTATGATTATGACAGCTGGTGCCAAGCAGTTTATCCAATCAGGACGAGTAAACTGGCCAGGAGTTCCAGGAATCATTGTCGGTGGGGTGCTGGGTGTTTTGACAGCCGCTTTCTTCTTATCAAATTTAGATATTAATAATTTAAAAATTTTGGTTGTCTTCATTGCAGCGTATACAGGCTTTACTCTACTTCGTTCTTCCTTTGTTGCTAGGATTAAAAAATAGTAGGAGGACCTATGGATATTCATTTACGAAATGAAATTGATTTGGATGGGCAGATTGAGGTAGTGGATCAGCAATTTCAAGTGGAGGTCAAGGAAAAAGACGGCAATCTCTATCTCATTTATAGTAACGATGAATCTGAAAAAGTTGTCATAAAATGTGACGAAGAAGAGTTAGTGATGACACGCTTTTCCACTCCGAAGTCTATTATGCGATTCATTTCTGGTAAAGAAGCTATTGTGACTATTCCTACACCGTTAGGAATCCAGCATTTTGTGACCGATACAAAACGTTACCAATTAAACCGTTCGGATCAAAGTGTCCAGTTGCAATATGAATTAAAGGGATTGGAGAACCAGCAAGTTTTTGCTTCCTATGATTTGGAAATCTCGTGGAAATAATCTCTTATTTCCAGAAAAATATTCTTGAATTTCTCGGGATTTTTGATATAATAGTTAACAAATCGAGGGAGTAGCTAGCGGAAATTTCCGTGATATTGTCGTCAATCCGACTTGTTTCCGGCAATATATTAAATAGCGAGACTTGTTTTAATAAAACAGGTCTCTTTTTTATTTATTAGGTGAAAAAGAGACTGAGAAGGAGAAAGAAATTGTCAAAAGAACAAAAACGCGATTTGTTTTATACACAGAGCGAAGAGCAAGTATTGTCAAGCATGGGGTCTTCTTTGGACGGTTTGTCTAGTGATGAGGCAAGCAAACGTCTAGCAGACTACGGTCGTAACGAATTGGATGAGGGTGAAAAACGCACACTCTTAGCTAAATTCTTGGATCAGTTTAAGGACTTGATGATTATTATCTTGATTGCAGCAGCAATCTTGACGGTGATTACAGAAGGTTCACACGGTTTGACAGATGCCATTATCATCTTGGCCGTGGTTATCTTGAACGCTGCCTTTGGTGTTTATCAAGAAGGGCAAGCTGAGGCAGCCATTGAGGCGCTAAAAAACATGTCAAGCCCAGTTGCGCGTGCGCTTCGTGACAATCATGTAGTCGAGGTTGATTCTAAAGACTTGGTACCAGGTGACATCGTCTTGCTTGAAGCAGGTGATGTTGTTCCTGCCGATATGCGTTTGTTGGAAGCTAACTCCCTCAAAATCGAAGAGGCAGCTCTTACAGGTGAGTCTGTACCAGTTGATAAAGATTTGTCAGCAGTTTTGGCTGAGGATGCACCAATCGGTGACCGTGTCAACATGGCTTACCAAAACTCAAACGTTACTTACGGACGTGGTCTTGGTGTGGTTACAAATACAGGTATGTACACTGAAGTTGGTCATATTGCTGGTATGCTTGCCAATGCTGATGAGACTGATACACCATTGAAACAAAACTTGCACCAGTTATCAAAAGTCTTGACATATGCAGTTCTTGTAATTGCTGCGGTAACGATGGCTGTTTCGGTATTTGTACGTGGAGAAGGTATCTTACCTGCTCTTATGACTTCTGTAGCTCTTGCGGTTGCGGCCATTCCTGAAGGTTTGCCAGCTATTGTTACAGTGGTTCTTTCGCTTGGTACACAGGTCTTGGCTAAGCGTAACTCGATCATCCGTAAGTTGCCAGCTGTTGAAACACTTGGTTCAACTGAAATCATCGCATCAGATAAGACTGGTACTTTGACTATGAACCAGATGACTGTTGAAAAAGTTTATACAAACGGTCAATTGGTGGATGCTAAAGAAGCTTTGGATGCAAGCAATACAACGCTTCGTGTTATGAACTTTGCCAACGATACAAAAGTTGACCCAACTGGTAAATTGATTGGTGACCCAACTGAAACGGCACTTGTTCAATTTGGTTTGGATCAAAACTTTGACGTTCGTGAAGTCTTGGTATCTGAGCCTCGTGTGGCTGAATTGCCATTTGATTCAACACGTAAATTGATGTCAACCGTTCACCAACAAGCTGCTGGAAACTTCTTCGTAGCTGTTAAAGGTGCTCCAGACCAATTGCTCAAACGTGTAACGCAAATTGAAGAAAACGGTACAATCCGTCCGATTACCGATGCGGATAAACAAGCTATTCTTGCAACTAACAAAGAGTTGGCTAAACAAGCCCTTCGTGTCTTGATGATGGCATACAAGTATGTGGATGCTATTCCTGAATTGGAATCTGACGTTGTTGAAAACGACCTTGTCTTCTCAGGTTTGGTTGGTATGATTGACCCTGAGCGTCCTGAAGCGGCGGAAGCTGTTCGTGTCGCTAAGGAAGCTGGTATCCGTCCAATCATGATTACAGGTGACCACCAAGATACAGCTGAGGCGATTGCAAAACGTCTTGGCATCATCGATCCAAATGATACAGAAGACCATGTGTTTACAGGTGCAGAGCTCAACGAATTGACAGATGAAGAGTTCCAGAAAGTCTTCAAGCAATATTCTGTATATGCTCGTGTATCTCCAGAACACAAGGTTCGTATTGTAAAAGCTTGGCAAAATGATGGTAAGGTTGTTGCCATGACTGGTGACGGTGTTAACGATGCGCCATCACTTAAGACTGCCGACATTGGTATCGGTATGGGGATTACAGGTACGGAAGTATCTAAAGGTGCCTCTGATATGGTCCTTGCAGATGACAACTTTGCGACTATTATCGTTGCGGTGGAAGAAGGACGTAAGGTCTTCTCAAACATCCAAAAAACGATCCAGTATCTCTTGTCAGCCAATACAGCTGAGGTATTGTGTATCTTCCTTGCTACCCTCTTTGGTTGGGACGTATTGGAGCCAGTTCATCTTCTTTGGATTAACTTGGTAACAGATACACTTCCAGCGATCGCCCTTGGTGTTGAACCTGCTGAACCAGGTGTTATGCAGCACAAACCTCGTGGTCGTAACTCAAGCTTCTTCTCAGGTGGTGTCTTGAGCTCTATTGTCTATCAGGGTATTCTACAAACAGCATTGGTACTTGGTGTCTATGGTTTTGCACTGCTTTACCCAGAACACAGCACTTATGAAGAAATTCATGCAGATGCTCTTACGATGGCATATGTTACTCTTGGATTGATTCAGTTGGTACATGCCTTCAACGTTAAGTCTGTTTACCAATCTATCTTTACCGTTGGTCCATTCAAGAACAAACTCTTTAACTGGTCTATCGTAGCTGCCTTCTTGCTCTTGATGGCAACTGTTGTGATTCCAGGATTCAACACCTTCTTCAAGGTTTCAATCTTGACTCCGACTCAGTGGATGGTAACAGTAATTGGTTCAGGTCTCATGGTTTGCGTTGTAGAAATTGTTAAATTTGTACAACGTAAGTTGGGCTTAGATGAAAAAGCTATCTAATTTTTATTAAGAAAAAAAGGAAAAGCTCAGATTTAGTGGTCTGAGCTTTTTTCTGTACTGATAATGTATTTTGGGAAGATTTCTTGTCCCAATAAAGTGATGGCTAGTGCTAGTATGAGAAGGATGGTTTTGACAAGAGTTGGTAAGTTAAACAGTAAGGCGATTGGTACGATAGCCAAGCTGAAATAGTAGAGAGTGAAGTACCTACTACTTTCCACTATTTGGACCCTATCGCCGTCTTTAACTTGAATGCTTGATTTTTTATCCCCTCGAACGCTTAGTGTAACAGATGATTGTGTAATTGGTAAGCTTAGAATTTTTCCTTGAGTAACTGTCCCAGCAATTTTTCCATCTACCAGGAGTGGAAGTTTTTGGGAGGATAGTTGTTTGATAGGTTTTGGATAATGAATAGTAACTCTCATATGAACCTCCTTGTAATCTAGTTTCATTATAGCAAAAAAAGAAAATATGTAAACGTTTTCTGACACTGTTTTCCCCTGTAGGCTTGCTTGAAGAATAAGAAACTGCTATAATTTTGAAGAGGTAGGAGTTTATATGAATTATCTTCAGAATTATATTTTAAGTAAAAGCAGTTATTTGCCATCTGATAAGTTATTCATTCTGCAAAAAGAACTAGAAGATTTAGATGATGAGGCTTTAAACGTTCTTATGATGGTTGAGATGCGTCACCCTCTTGTCGCTCTTATTTTGGCTATTTTCTTCGGTGAGTTTGGTGTCGACCGTTTTTATGTCGGGAATAAAGAATTGGGATTTGCCAAGCTGATTGCTTTTGCAGTATCTTTTGTTACGCTATTTATCTTGATTGGGTTCTTGTTATTTTTGGGACTTTATTTGTGGAAGTTTATTGATTGCTTCTTAATCATGCGAGCATGTAAGGAGGCGAACTTTGAGCGTTTGATGCTACAAATCCATCAATATAAGGCTTTTCAGCATAGCAATCAGACATTTTAAGTAAGATATTTTTTTGAATAAGGGGAGGCTTGGTATTGTCTTCCTTTTCTGTTTTTTAGCAGGATGTAAAGTACTTGTAATATGGAACGAGCTTTGTCACAGAAGTGACATTTTATGGAACAGCATTTATGATATAATGAGAAAATATGCTAGTTGAGAGGAGAATTTCTATGCAGACAAAGAAAATGAGTATGTTTTTATTTTTTGCCTATCTCCTTTTACTTACTTGGATGATTGTCTTTAAGATGGACTTGAGCATCTTATATGGACGCTATGGTTATGCTAGTATAAACTTAATTCCGTTTGCAGGAACAGCAGTCTATGATGGAGCGCTGGATTTTCCAGAAATTCTATTTAATATTGTAAGTTTTATTCCCTTTGGTATTTATATGGAAATGCTATTTCGCAAGGCATCGTGGGTGGCTAATCTATGTTTGATTATGTTAGTGAGTCTCTGTTTTGAGGTTCTGCAATATTTTCTTTTACTTGGAGTTGCAGATATAACCGATTTACTGGCTAACGGCTTAGGGGGAGCAATCGGTATTAATGTCATGTATGTCTTGACCAGTATTTGGCGGGAGAAGGCCTATGTTCGTATGAATATTTTTTGTTTTGCGCTAACGTTTTTTGTTATATTAATAACTTATTTAGCTATGTAGGTCTTGCTAAATATATCCAAAGTTTGCTAAAATGAATATAATGAATATTAAGGAAGAGATTATTAAATTATCTCAGGAAATCGGAATTTCGAAGATTGGTTTTACAACGGCTGATGATTTTGCTTATTTGGAGAAATCACTTCGTGCTAGTCAGGAAGAGGGGCGTTCGTCAGGATTTGAACATAAGAACATTGAAGAACGTATCCGTCCCAAACTGTCGTTAGAATCTGCCAAAACCATCATTTCTATCGCGGTAGCTTATCCTCGACATTTGCCTGTCAAACCGCAGAAGACCCAATACAAACGTGGAAAGATTACCCCTAGTTCATGGGGGCTTGATTACCACTATATCTTGCAAGATAGGATGGAGCGGTTGGCACGGGGAATTGAGAAACTGACGGATAGTTTGGAATACAAGGCTATGGTAGATACAGGAGCTTTGGTGGATACAGCGGTCGCTCGTCGTGCAGGAATTGGCTTTATCGGGAAGAATGGGCTAGTCATTTCTAAGGAATTTGGTTCCTATATGTTTCTAGGAGAATTAGTGACCAACCTGGACATCGAACCGGATCAACCAGTAGATTATGACTGTGGCGATTGCAATCGTTGTGTTGCAGCCTGTCCAACGTCTTGTCTATTAGGTGACACGACTATGAATGCTCGTCGTTGTCTGTCCTTTCAGACACAGGATAAGGGTATGATGGACTTGGAGTTTCGTAAGAAAATCAAGACGGTCATCTATGGTTGTGATATTTGCCAGATTTGTTGTCCTTACAACAAGGGAATTTCCAGTCCACCTGTGGTGGAGATCGACCCTGATTTGGCAGAGCCTGAGCTGATTCCATTCTTGGACTTGTCAAATGGGCAGTTCAAGGAAAAATTTGGCATGATTGCTGGTTCTTGGCGGGGGAAAAATATTCTCCAGCGCAATGCCATCATAGCCTTGGCTAATAGTAATGATCGCTCTGCTATTCCCAAACTCCTAGAAATCATCGATAAAAAACAAAATCCGGTCCACATGGCAACGGCTATCTGGGCCTTGGGGCAATTGGTTAAACAACCCAATGATGAGATGGTAGACTTTATTGCAGGCATTTCATCAGACAATGATGATGTTATAGCGGAGCAAGCGGCCTTTCTCAACATGGTCAAGGATTTACAAATGTGATATAATAAAGATTATGAATAAAAATGAGGTGTATATGGATACAGCAGAAATTCGCCAAAAGATTGAAGAACTTGGCAAAAAATTAACTTCCTTTAGGGGGTCTCTTTGACTTAGAAGGTCTGGAAGAAGAGATTGCCATTCTTGAGAACAAGATGACGGAGCCAGATTTCTGGAATGATAATTTGGCAGCCCAGAAGACGTCTCAGGAGTTGAATGAATTAAAAAATACTTATGGAAATTTCCATCAGATGTTGGATTTATATGATGAATCCGAAATTTTGCTAGATTTTCTAGCAGAAGACGAGTCTGTTCGGGATGAACTGGTTGAGAAGTTGGCAGAATTGGACAAAGCCATGACTGCTTACGAGATGACCCTATTGTTGTCAGAACCCTACGACCACAATAATGCGATTTTGGAAATCCATCCAGGTTCGGGTGGTACCGAGGCACAAGACTGGGGAGAAATGCTTCTGCGGATGTATCAGCGTTATGGAAATGCCAAAGGTTTTACAGTTGAAACATTGGATTATCAAGCTGGCGATGAGGCAGGTATTAAGTCCGTAACCCTAAGCTTTACTGGGCCAAACGCCTATGGCTTGCTTAAGTCAGAAATGGGTGTTCATCGTTTGGTGCGCATCTCACCTTTTGACTCAGCTAAGCGTCGTCATACTTCCTTTACATCTGTAGAGGTAATGCCTGAGTTGGACGATACCATTGAAATTGAAATCAGAGATGATGAAGTGAAGATGGATACCTTCCGGTCAGGCGGTGCTGGTGGACAGAACGTCAACAAGGTCTCAACAGGTGTTCGCTTGACGCACATTCCGACAGGGATTGTGACTCAGTCCACAGTTGACCGTACTCAGTATGGAAACCGAGACCGTGCAATGAAACTCTTGCAGGCTAAATTGTATCAATTGGAGCAGGAGAAGAAAGCGGCAGAAGTAGACTCACTCAAGGGAGACAAGAAAGAAATCACTTGGGGAAGTCAGATTCGTTCTTATGTCTTTACACCTTATACAATGGTAAAAGACCATCGTACTGGTTATGAGGTGGCTCAAGTCGATAAGGTTATGGACGGTGACTTGGACGGCTTTATAGATGCTTATTTAAAATGGCGAATTAGCTAAGAACCTGTATTTACAAGTGAGGTGCTTGTATATAAGAGATAGTTTTTCGCTCATCAAGGAAGTTTTTTGAGAGAATACGGACTGTATTTTGAAAAAAACGTTCTCAAATCTAAAGAAAGGACTGTCTAAGACAGGAAATCCTATGGGAATAATAGAAATGAAAGACGTTTCCAAGAAATATGGAAACGGAACGACTGCCCTTCGCGGAGTATCAGTCAATGTTGAAGCGGGAGAATTTGCCTACATTGTAGGTCCTTCTGGTGCAGGTAAGTCAACCTTTATCAAACTCTTGTATCGGGAGGAAAAGCTCGATAAGGGGAGTTTAAAGGTTGGTAAGTTTGACCTTGCAAAAATTAAAAAGAGAGATGTTCCTCTTCTACGTCGTAGTGTAGGAGTGGTTTTCCAAGACTACAAACTCTTACCTAAAAAGACTGTCTTTGAAAATATTGCTTATGCGATGGAAGTTATCGGTGAGAAACCACGGAATATCAAGAAACGCGTAATGGAAGTTTTAGATTTGGTTGGTTTGAAGCACAAGATTCGTTCTTTCCCAAATGAACTTTCAGGTGGTGAGCAACAGCGGATTGCTATTGCCCGTGCCATTGTAAATAATCCTAAAGTATTGATTGCTGATGAACCAACTGGTAACTTGGACCCTGAAAACTCTTGGGAAATCATGAATCTATTGGAGCGAATTAACTTACAGGGGACAACGATTTTGATGGCGACACACAATAGTCAGATTGTGAATACACTTCGTCATCGTGTTATTGCGATTGAAGATGGTCGTGTAGTACGTGATGAAGCGGAAGGAGAATATGGATACGATGAGTAATCGATTTTTTAGACACTTTATTGAGTCATTGAAGAGTTTGAAGCGAAATGGTTGGATGACGATTGCAGCCATTTCATCTGTAGCCATTACCCTTACCTTGGTTGGTCTATTTGCTTCAGTTATTTTGAACACGGCAAAGCTCGCTTCGGATTTGGAACAGAATGTACGCATCAATGTGTATTTGAGAGCGAACTCAACCGATCAAGCTGAGACGATTGTGAACGAAGCAGGAGAGACGGTAGCTAATCCAGATTATAAAAAGGTGTATAATCAGATTACAGCCTTAGAAAATGTACAATCTGTCACTTATTCAAGTAAGGATGAACAGTTGCAGAAATTAACAGCTACCTTGGGAGATACTTGGAACCTATTCCAAGGAGATGCCAATCCACTTTACGATGCTTATATCATTGATACGACTGAACCGCAGTATGTAAAAACTGTTGCAGCAGAGATTGCTAAAATTGATGGTGTTACAGAGGTACGCGATGGGGAAGTTGAAACGGAACGTATTTTTAAATTAGCTAATCTAGTTCGTACATGGGGATTAGCAGCGACTGGTTTATTGCTCTTTACAGCGGTCTTCTTGATTTCCAATACTATTCGAATTACCATTATTTCTCGTAGCCGTGAAATTCAGATTATGCGTCTGGTTGGTGCTAAAAACAGTTATATTCGTGGACCATTCCTCTGGGAAGGTGCCTGGGTAGGTCTCCTCGGAGCTATTTTGCCTTCTGCTTTAGTCTATTCTCTTTATAAGATGATTTATACTTCGGTAAATGCTAGTCTTGCTAGTCAAGATTTGTCTCTGATTAGTATGAATGTCTTTGTTCCAGGAATGATTGGCGCACTTTTTGTAATTGGTATTATTATTGGTTCCTTGGGGTCAGTCATTTCCATGAACCGCTACTTAAAAATTTAATAGACAAGCTACATGTAAAAAGGTCTGCACAATAATGAGGCAGACCTTTTTGTTATGGATGTCTATGGTGAGAAGATTCGTTCATCTCTTGCTTAATAGTACAGTCGCAGGAACAATCTCCGCAGGATCCTTTTCCTTTGATGAGACTGCGAATAGCAAGAGAAAATAAGATGACGATGATGAGAAAGAGGATAAGTGTGGGCATTAATATTCTCCTTTTTCTAATGTTTTTAGCGTGACGATTGGAAGAGTGTTGGCTGGTTTTTTCACTAGGCTGTAGATGGCTGTGATAATTAGAAAGATAGCGATAAATGTCCAGACGGTCGGTAATTGTCCGTAGATAAGTACAAGACCAATCTGATAGATAACCAAACTACTTGCATAGGCTAAACCTGTTTGGAAACCGATAGCAATCCATGTCCACTTAGCTTCTCCCATTTCACGGTGAATGGCACCAATAGCCGCAAAACAAGGGGCACAGAGGAGATTGAAGACTAGGAAGGAATAGGCTGATAATGCTGTATAGTCTTGTTGTAAAAGCCCCCAGAGTTCGGGATTTTCTTCGGTTGTTTCTCCTAATTTATAGAGGATACCAAAGGTGGCAATGGCGGTTTCCTTGGCTAAGAGACCTGTAATGGCTGCAACAGTTGCTCGCCAATTTCCGAAACCAAGTGGGGCAAAGAGGAGAGAAAAACTGCGTCCAATGGAGGCTAAGATACTCTCATCTGTTTCTACCATTTGTAAGGACCAATTATAGGAACTGCTGAACCAAATAATGATGTTGGTCACAAATATAATGGTACCAGCTCGTTTGATAAAACTAAGTGCCTTATCGAATGCATACCGGAGAACCGTACTGAGTTTCGGTAAGTGATAAGATGGTAATTCCATGATAAAGGGGCTTGCGACTCCACCGAGCTGCTTGGTCTTTTTTAGTGCCATTCCGGATAGGACGATGGCGGCCATACCGACAAAATAGGCGCTTGGAGCAATCCAAGGATTGTCAGGAAAGAAAGCACCGGCTACCAGCGAAATGATAGGAAGTTTAGCAGAACAGGGCATGAAGGTTGCTGTCATAATGGTGATTTTTCGGTCCTGTTCATTTTCAATAGTCCGACTTGCCATGACTCCAGGAACGCCACAGCCTGTGGAAATCAACATGGGAATAAAGGATTTGCCTGATAGACCAAAACGTCTAAAAATCCTATCCATGACAAAGGCGACTCGGCTCATATAGCCGATGTCTTCCAAGATTCCCAAGCAGACGAAGAGGACGAAAATTTGTGGTACAAAACCGAGAATGGCTCCGCATCCTGCAATAATGCCATCAAGGACCAGAGATTGTAGCCAGCCAGCGATTTCAAATCGATCTAGATTTTCCTGAATAAGGCCTGGAACAAGCTCTCCGAAGAGGACATCATTTACCCAGTCCGTCCCCATTGTGCCAACCGTTTGAATAGACAGGAAGTAGGTCAGCCACATGACTGCCGCAAAGATAGGGAGGGCAAGAAAACGATTGGTAACAAGTTGGTCTATGTTATCAGACAGGTTAAAAGCCTTATCGCTGTCTTTTGTGACCAGTTCTGTGATTTTCTCGATAAATTGGTAGCGTTGATTGACGATAATGGCTTCCATATCGTCTGCGTAAATTTTTTCCAAAATGGCAATGATTTCGGTCAAATCAAGCATGTCTTGTGCATTGAGTTGCAATTGATCTAGAACGACTTGATCTTGTTCGAGTAGCTTAATGGCGTAGAAGCGTTTTTGATGATTTGGGATGGAATCCGATAATAGGTCAATAACTTGGGCGAGACCGGCTTCAAATTGCTTATCATACTGAGGATAGATTGGCTCGGCTTGCTGATTGGTAATTTTTTCTACTTCATGGAGGAGCTGGGATATACCTAGCTTTTTTAGTGCACTGATAGGCTGTACAGGAACTCCCAGTTGATAGGAGAGCTGGTCGCTGTTTATTGAGCGACCTTGACTTTTCAGGGCATCTGTCATATTGAGGGCGATAACAGTAGGAAGGCCCATTTCTAATAACTGCAAGGTCAGATAGAGATTTCGCTCCAAGTTTGTTGCATCAAGTACGTTGAGGATAGCAGCTGGTTGGTCCGCTATCAAATAATCTCTGGCAACCCGTTCTTCTGATGTGTAGGGAGATAGTGAGTAGATACCTGGTAAATCTTGAATTAGTAAATGTTTTCGCTTTTTGATTGTTCCAGATTTTCTTTCAACGGTGACTCCAGGCCAGTTACCAACACGTTGGTTGGTTCCTGTTAGGAGGTTGAAAAGAGTTGTTTTTCCGCTATTTGGGTTTCCTGCAAGGGCGATGTGTTTTGTCATTTCCTCACCTCGCTTGTGATTTGAACACCAATCATTTGCGCTTCGGATTTGCGTAGTGTCAGCTCATATCCTCTCAAGGTAATTTCGATTGGATCGCCCAAGGGAGCGACTTTTTTGAGAAATAGCTGCGTGTTCTTTGTAAGTCCCATATCCATGAGGCGACGACGGAGTGCACCTGTTGCATAGATGTCCATGACCTTAGCTGAGCTACCAATAGGTGCCTCAGATAGATTGATTATTTCCGTAGCTGACTTTTCTATTAAAACCAGAGATTCAATAATTTCTCTATCTAGGGCTAGACGGCTTGCCTTGACTTGGAAAATAGCATTGGTCTTGGTTTTTGAAATGATGCGAATCTCTTCTCCGACTTTTAAACCCAAGTGCGCTAAGTGTTTACGAATATCATCTTGCGTTAGACAATCTTTGACTAAATAAGATTGTCCAACTTGAAGGTTTTGCAGTTTCATATCGTTTCCTTTGTGATTTTTATAACAATAGTATAGCACAATTCCTTAAAAGTGTCAGATAATTTTTAGGAACGACTTATTTTCTCTTTATTTTGGTAAATTCTCAAAGTAAGTTCTAGTTTCAGACATTCTAGAAGTTAGTCTGAGAAAAGTAAAAGTGTATGGCAAATTGAAAGAACTATATTTATTCTAATTTCTTGACTTATTTATAAAATATCCTACAATATGACTGTCAGGAGTTTAGCTCCATAAAGTTTACATTTAGGACTTGGTCCTATATCGTGATGAGACTGGGCTCAAGTTCAGCGCCACTTCTCAGAGTTCGTGTCAACCTCTCAGCGCAGTGGTTGATTGGCTTTAACAGTCACTACTCTGAATGTTGGAGTTGTGCGGGTGTGGGAGTGAAACAGTCCAGTGGACTATTTTAGCCCGAGCCTACATATGTTTTTGACTAGTCGAATTCTTTCTCATTTCCTTTTATTTTTAAAAAACAAAAAATCCCAACACTCTCCGTCGTAAAATTTGAGTGTAGGGTGACAAGTATAGTAAAAAACTGCTTTTCAGTAGGTCTCTTTCCTACACCCATTTTAACAAAATAAAAAGGGTAAATCAATGGCATATTTTGAATGCTGTAGCAATTAGGCACAAATTCACAAAAAATCAAATCTCAGCCAGGTTACTTGGAAAAAACACGAGTATACAGAAAAGAAAATAAAATTATATTTCGAAAATACGAAACTATGCGAAATAACCAACAGTATGTAGCAACAAGTACTGAATCAGTTTGCCAGTACTCACACACAGGAAACAGTTGAAAAGTTCCATTATCAAGCAAAGGCAACCGTGAAGATGGCGGTACATGAGGCATTATTGAGCGGAATTTCTGCGATTTTACTACCATACGTTCATCAGTAGAGTCCGAACCAAAAGAAGCAAAATTTCTTGAAATCAACGAATATACAAGTCTTATCGAATGTGTCGGACAGAATATTCGATACCACTCCTACGTCATTATCTACCTAATAGCAGGTACAGACATACACTTTGCTGAAGCATTGGGGCTGACATGGAATGACATCAGCTTTGAAAACAAGATTATAGATGTCAACAAGATATATAACTACAATACCATCTCTGACTTTGCTCCGACTAAGAATACCAGTTCAGTGCGTAAAATACCTATCTATGATCATACTGTCAAGTTGATGAAAGACTATAAAGAAAAGTACTGGATTGAGAATAATCAGAATAGAGTCTTTGCTTCTGATTAAGAAGATTGTCGGTCAAAATGTTCATATACATTCATTGAGATCTACCTACGTATCTTACCTGATTACGCAAGGAGTAGAGCTCATCTCTATCTCTCAATTACTTGGACATGAAAATTTAAACATTAAACTCAAGGTCTATGCCCATCAGCTTGAATCATTAAAAGAGAAGAGTAATGACAAGGTCAGAAAAATCTTCTAAAAATTTGGGGCAAATTGGAGAAGACATAATAAAAACCCCTGTGTATCAAGGGTTTTTAACGTTATTCTATGCTAGTTGCCGGGATTGAACCGGCGACCTCATCCTTACCATGGATGCGCTCTACCGACTGAGCTAAACCAGCAGTACTTGACTAGTATATCATATCTCAAAAAAATGTCAATGGATTTTTTAAAATAAAAAGAAAAAGAGAGTGCAGTAAATTCCCAAAGTAAGTTCTAGTCTAACACCAAAACTGGAAATTAGACTGAGATGAAAAAATCAGATAGAATTTACTATTGGACAAGTCAGTATCTGACAATTTATGCCAAACGCAAGGTGGATGTCGAACCCGTATTTGGTAGGATGAAGGGTGTTTTTGGCGTGCATAGAGTCCATGTCAGAGGATAAAAGGTGGTTGAAACAGAGATAGGATACCTCCTAATGAGTATGAATTTAACGAAATTGGCTAAAAAATTAGCCCAAGATAGTAACAACAAAAAGAAAAACACAGACAGTTCGGCTGGATTTCATCAAAATCAGCTCAATCTATCTGTGTTTTCATTTACTGGCTAGTTTTGCCAGCCTCTTATATTTTTTACCTAATAGTAGGAGACATGCCTGTCTCATAGTTAATTTCCGCTAAAGGTGATACATTTTCTAGTGTAACGGTAGTAATACCGTAATTGTCTACTACTTCTTTTTCGCCGCCTAAACTAATCTGTAACGCCTGCCCTTCTGAGTCAATACCAACATACTGCAAAATCACTTGACGAGGGACTAGTTCATTGTCTTGATATACCGGAGTTACTTTATAATCTAACCAATAGTTTGGGTGTAAAGCTAACCAGCTATCCAGTCTATTCTCGTAATAAAGCATTCCTTCTGGATTACTATCATTAGCTCCCGATAGGGCTCCTGTGTTAAGGTAGGCTGTCATGGTCACCAGGTTTCTAGCTTCGTTATTCAAACCGCTAAACTGATAACCAACTAAATGCCCCCTATTCATTAACCAAGTTTTTTTCCCGTTATATGGTACTTTGTAATTAAACCAACCAACAGGATTGTATGTTAAAGTTTCTCGTGTCAGCGTAGGTTCGTCTTGGTCTCTGAGCTGGATATGTGCATAGGTAGGTCGGTTGAGACTATCTAGCTCTCCAAGCGAAAGTTGTCTATTTTGTCCATCAAATGGCAATGTACCAGGGATATTACTAACATCCGTGCGAAGTTCGATATGTGAAGTACTCGGGAATTTCTTAATCCTCTTCCCGGTACTAGCTTGGCTAGGGATAGCGGAGAAAGCGGTTACAAAAATTAGCAAAGCAATTGCTAATTTTTTCCAAATGCAACGATATTGTGTAGACATATTAATATCTCCTTTGTTTTATTTTTCGATTTAATTGTATCACTAAAATAAAATCAATCAACTATAGTAATAAAAAGTCATGATAAAAAAATAATTCTCAATTTTTTTAATTTTTTTGCGAATTAAAACAGACGAAGAAGTTAGACTGCAGAGAAGCTGCAGGGGGTGATGAGGAAATTGGAGTCGTTGTCCCCAATTCGCTCCAAAAGTAAAAAAGAATGTATTAATGAGTTGTAAAAATAAATTTAAAATGCGATTAAATCGGCTATTTTACATTTCTACCAATACAAGTATTTTTAAAATATCCCAGAAACCAGCATAAATAAGGAACGGCCTATTCAGGCTGTTTTTTAAAAAAATCCCTTGACATGAATGTTTATTATGGTAGAATAAGGCTTAGAAATATGAAAGGAGTAAAACAAATGAACAAGCAACTTGTCATTCAGCAAGCTATTTTTTATCATACACTCCTTTCTAAGCAGGAAAACAAAGCTCATTGATGAACTTTTGTCGTTTTTCGTGGGCTATATTTTGAAACATTGAGACAATCAAGCACTGTGGCCATGGTGTGATAAAAATTGTCGACTATGTTCAAGAGCTGGTCTATTTTTGTGGACTTACGCAAGCCTAGGTGGAGTGAGATGCTTCCCTGGGCTTTTTTGTGCGCTTAGAAAGGTAATACTCTTCGAAAATCAAAATTATCCGTTGTCAACTTGCCTTGATGAACTCCAGTTCTATCTTCGACTTCGTTTCCTAGGCTACTTTTGATTTTCATTGAGTATAACGTCTATCAATTGTTGCTTATTGAATAAAGTGGCAAATGATAGGTTATAGATTTGTAAAGGAGATATATGTTTCGATTAATTTTTGACTACATCAAGCGTCATAAGTGGCTCTATCTATTGGTTGCTGTGACCTTGATTATTTATGACGCCACACTTTTGCTACCAACGCAAATCATTCAGCGGATGGTTGACATACTGACCAAGAATGAATTAACACAGACCATATTGGTTCAGGAGATGACCTTATTGTTATTGGTAACAGTGCTGAACTATGCAACAGCCTTCATTTGGCATCTGAAATTATTTCAGGCCTCTGTCAATTTCAAGTTTGATATGCAGCAACGTGCATTTAAAAAATTAGTGACCATGCGGACTCCATTTTATGAAAAATTCCGCTCAGGAGATGTCATGACTCGTTTTTCAACGGATGTGGATGGCCTGATGGAGATGGTGGGTTACGGTCTTATGATTGTCGTCTATGCAGGCGGTATGTTGGCTTTTATCATTCCCACGATGTTCTTTATTGATTGGAAAATTTCGCTAGTAGCTTTACTACCGATGCTGTTCATGACACTATGTATATTTTTTATCGGGAGAAAACAAGATAAGGCGATTGATGCCAATAGGGAAGCTGTAGCCCAGCTCAATAATGAAGTTTTGGAGGTCATCGAAGGCATTCGAGTGACTAGGGCTTATAGTAAAAAAGCAACTCAAAAGGCTCAATTTCAAGCTCGTACCAAGCAATTGGCCCAGGGTGGGGATCGCATCACTTCCTTGCAATCATTGTATAATCCATTAGCCACAGTCTGTTTGGGATTATCTACTATTTTCGTGCTTCTCATGGGGGCACAAGCCGTGAAAGCAGGGCAACTGACCTTGGGACAAGTAATTGCCCTTCAATTGTATGTCGGTTCGCTTTTAGAGCCGTTTTGGACACTAGCAGATTTCATCCTTGTTTATCAGACTGGTAAGACATCTTTTGAAAAACTGCAAGAGCTGATTGAGACGGGTGATGATTTGGAGGTTGATGGTTCTAAGGAAATTGCAGAGCTGTCTAGTATTTCCTTCAAAAATTATAGCTTTAGTTATCCACAGGCGGAAAGAGCCAGCCTACAGGACATCAATTGGACACTGAAAGCAGGGCAAACTGTAGGTATCGTTGGGAAGACTGGTTCGGGAAAAACGACCTTGGTTCGCCAATTCTTACGCCAGTATCCGATTGGTCAGGGAAATTTTTTCATCAATCATCAATCTGTTTTAGACTTTAAACGTTCTAGTATAGAGGAAAAAATTGGCTATGTTCCACAAGAACACATTTTGTTTTCAAGATCTGTTGGAGAAAATATTGCCCTTGGGAAAGTAGCTAGTAGCTCTGAGGAGATTGAACAAGCCATTTCCACAGCAGCTTTTAGTCAAGATTTAAAACGGATGAGTGACGGATTGGATACCATGATTGGTGAGCGGGGTGTGTCCATTTCTGGCGGTCAGAAGCAACGGATTTCCATTGCCCGTGCTTTCCTGCGAGAGCCAGACTTGCTAATTCTAGATGATTCTTTGTCGGCAGTGGATGCTCGGACAGAACGCCAGATTATCCAAAATATTCAAAAAGAGCGTGCGGGCAAAACCAATGTCATCGTGACCCATCGTCTATCTGCTGTCAATCATGCAGACTGGGTACTAGTCTTGGATGAGGGGCGTATCGTTGAGGAAGGGCGTCCAGCTAATTTGCTCGCCCAAAGAGGTTGGTACTATGAACAATACCAACGACAACAAAGCCAGGAAGGAGGAGAGTAATGACTATTTTAGGTTTTTTATTAAAACAAATCGGTCGTGTTAAGTGGCTATTTATAGTAGCTGTCGGCTTCTATCTATTGGCTTCGACCATGGTTCGATTGGCTCCTTTGCTGATTCAGCAGGCGATTGATGGACCGATTACGGATTTAAGCAAGGGTTTGCCCTTTGATGAAGCTGTTTTCTTAAACCAGTCAGTTCAATACATGGGAATGATTATTCTGGGAGCTATTGGCTTCTACCTATCTATGCGTTTACTCATGCATTGCGCCAATCGTATTGCTGAAAATCTACGTAATCAAGCCTACGATGTTATGCAACGGTTGCCTATTTCTTATTTTGATGATAAGCCCGCTGGAAAAATTGCAACTAGAATTGTCAATGATACAGAAACCCTGCGGACACAATTTTATGGGACCTTAGTTAATGCCTTTAACAATATTGTTCGTTTGCTCTTTACATACGGTGTCCTATTTTACATGAATAGGAGTCTCGGTTGGCTGATGTTACTCTTAATACCACTCTATATCGGCATTCAATTTGCTTACAAGAAAATGACAGACAAGCCAATGAAGGATTTTTATGATGCAAGGAGTGACGTCAATACGCAGGTGAATGAGACCATGAATGGTGCAAGTTTGATTCAACTTTTTGGACAAGAAGAGCGCATCATGAGAGAATTTGAAGTGACTGCTGATAAGATGCGTCGGGCAGATAATAAGATTATCTGGGCCCAGTCTCTTGCCACGTGGAATCTGAGTGGTTTTCTGCAAAATTTAGTCATTGCTGCGATTTTAACGGTAGTCGGCTATCAGTTTCTTGCAGGACAGGATGGAGTTACAGCTGGGAAACTCTTTGTTTATGTCAACTATATCGAAGGAGTCTTCATTGCTTTGGGAGCGCTGGTTCAACAGTTCCCAAATATGCTTCGCTCTTTTGAAACAGGTAAGCGTCTAATGGCCCTTCTAGAAGAAGAGGTGGAGGACGACTGTGATCGTATTTTGGAAGTTGAACAAGGGCAAGTCGTGTTTGAACACGTGAACTTTAGCTATGAAGAAAACAGACCAGTTTTGAAAGATATTACCATTCGGGCAGAAAAAGGAGAAACAGTTGCTCTGGTTGGGCATACTGGGTCTGGTAAGTCTTCTATTATGAACCTCCTCTATCGTTTCTATGATCCACAGGAGGGACGTGTACTGATTGATGGGAAAAATATCCGTGATTATTCTCGTGAAAGCCTGCGCAGTCACATGGGGATTGTTTTGCAAGATCCCTATCTCTTTACAGGGACGATTGCCAGCAATGTTTCCATGAATGAAGAGGAAGCAGATAGAACAAGAATCATGCAGGCGCTAGAAAAAGTTGGTGCAGGGCCTATGCTATCTCGCTTAGAGAAAGGGATTGATGAACCAGTTGTTGAGAAGGGGGCGGCCTTTTCAAGTGGGGAACGTCAGTTGATTGCCTTTGCGCGGACACTCTACTCTGACCCTAAAATTCTGATATTGGATGAAGCAACTTCTCATATTGATACGGAGACGGAAGAAATTATCCAACATGCTATGGAAGTGGTGAAAGAAGGTCGGACAACCTTTATTATTGCTCACCGACTTTCTACCATTCAAAATGCAGACCAGATTCTTGTCTTAGATCAAGGTCGAATTATTGAACATGGAAAACATGAAGAATTGGTTGCACGTGGTGGAGTATATGCTCAAATGCATGAGATTCAAGCAAAGGTGTAATAAGCAGTTAAAAATTCCAAGCTTTGGCTGGAATTTTTTGCTATAATTGACTCATGAAAGCCTTAATTTTTGATGTAGATGATACGCTTTATGACCAGATTCAACCGTTTGAACGTGCTTTGGAAAGACATATTGAAGTAGCAAGAGAGCAAATTGAACCACTCTACCTTTGCTTTCGCAGATATGCGGATGAAGTATTTAAAGCGACAGCAACTGGAAAGATGAGTCTGAAAGACAGTCATATTTATCGGATGAAACATGCTTTGGCAGATTTTGGGTATCAGGTGTCTGATGCAACAGCCTTAGCTATTCAAATAGATTATGATTATTTTCAAGGGCAGATAGAGCTCAGTCCAGTGTTTCCAGAAATATTTTCGTGGTGTCAGGCGCAAGGAATTACAATGGGGATTATTACGAATGGACCTTATAAACATCAGTTGAGAAAGATACGCACGATGGGGTTAGTTAATTGGTTTGAGCTAGAACATGTCCTTATTTCTGGACAAGTTGGTATCACAAAGCCAAATCCTGCTATTTTTCAACTAATGGAAGAACGTTTGGGGATGTCAGGCGAAGATATTTGTTATCTAGGGGATTCGTTTGAAAATGACATCATCGGGGCAAAAACAGCTGGTTGGCAAGCGGTCTGGTTTAATCACAGAAAACGGTCAGAGCCAGAAAGTTCCTTTCGGGCAGATTATATGATTGACGAATGGTCCAACCTGGATTCCCTTATCAAAAACATCATAAAGCCGATTGGATAAATAAAATGGAATAACTCTCTCAACAAGTTTTTAATAGGATTAGAAGCTAGTCGGGGGAGTTTTTGTGTTCAAAAAGAGGAGGTATAGACAATATGTAAAGACCCCCAGTTGAGAATTCGTGGATTTACCTGTACACTAGAATAAAAAAAAATCAACTTCTAACAGGAATTACCACACTCAATTGGAGGTCTTTACATATTGTCTATAATATCTAGCTGTTGTTGCAAATATTTATAAGTGATAATGTGTATGAAAAACTGACAGAAATTCAGAAAAACAGAAAATGAATAGGTTATTTACAGAAACGTTCCGGAAATTGTTGGAAAAACAACAAATAGAGGGCGCAATCTGTTTTTTGTCTGTTTTCCATCTCAAGAAGTCTTGACAACTTATCTAAAAAGGTGCAGAATGAATTTGCAAACGTTTGTTTTTTTAATACCATTTTTTATGTCTATTCATTTCATTAGTGAAAACATGAAAGGATAAAATTTATGAGAAAAAGTTCGCACTTGATTTTAAGCTCAATAGTCAGTTTGGCACTCGTAGGGGTCACACCATTGAGTGTTCTTGCAGATTCCAAACAAGATATTAATCAGTATTTTCAAAGCTTGACTTACGAGCCACAAGAGATTCTTACAAATGAGGGAGAATACATTGATAATCCGCCAGCAACAACTGGTATGTTAGAAAACGGACGTTTTGTGGTACTTCGCAGAGAAAAGAAGAATATTACGAACAATAGTGCAGATATTGCTGTTATTGATGCTAAGGCTGCAAATATTTATCCAGGTGCTTTATTGCGTGCTGACCAAAATCTTCTGGATAATAATCCAACGCTTATCAGTATTGCGCGGGGAGATCTGACGCTTAGTTTGAATTTACCTGGTTTGGCCAATGGGGATAGCCACACTGTTGTAAATTCTCCAACAAGAAGTACTGTTCGAACAGGGGTGAATAACCTTCTGTCTAAATGGAATAATACGTATGCTGGAGAGTATGGCAATACCCAAGCAGAGCTTCAATATGATGAAACAATGGCATACAGTATGTCACAATTAAAAACGAAGTTCGGAACCTCTTTTGAAAAAATTGCAGTACCATTAGATATCAATTTTGATGCCGTGAATTCGGGTGAAAAACAGGTTCAGATCATTAACTTTAAACAAATTTATTATACAGTTAGTGTTGATGAACCAGAATCTCCAAGCAAGCTTTTTGCAGAAGGGACAACTGTAGAAGATTTGCAACGAAATGGGATAACAGATGAGGTACCTCCTGTTTATGTTTCCAGCGTTTCTTATGGACGCTCTATGTTCATCAAGTTAGAAACTAGCAGTAGGAGTACCCAAGTTCAAGCCGCATTTAAAGCAGCCATCAAAGGCGTTGATATTAGTGGCAATGCTGAGTATCAAGACATTCTGAAAAATACTTCATTCTCTGCTTATATTTTTGGTGGGGATGCAGGTAGCGCAGCTACTGTTGTGAGCGGAAATATTGAAACACTGAAGAAGATTATTGAAGAAGGTGCAAGATACGGAAAACTCAATCCAGGTGTTCCGATTTCGTATTCAACCAACTTTGTCAAAGACAATAGACCTGCTCAGATTTTGAGCAATTCAGAGTACATAGAAACAACTTCAACCGTCCATAATAGTAGTGCATTGACATTGGACCATTCAGGTGCTTATGTTGCGAAATACAACATTACTTGGGAAGAAGTATCTTACAATGAAGCTGGAGAAGAAGTTTGGGAACCAAAAGCTTGGGATAAGAATGGTGTAAATCTGACCTCACACTGGAGTGAAACCATTCAAATTCCAGGAAATGCTCGCAATCTTCATGTCAATATTCAAGAATGTACAGGATTAGCATGGGAGTGGTGGAGAACAGTTTATGACAAAGATTTACCACTTGTTGGTCAACGTAAAATAACCATCTGGGGAACAACGTTATACCCACAGTATGCGGATGAGGTGATAGAGTAATCTGGCAATGTATTATACTCTCTTAGCCACAGAGGCTAGGAGCTAAACACTATTCGTCAGAAACTTATCACAAGAAAATGGTATTAAAATAAGGATTCTATTCAAATTTTGGGTAGAATCTTTTATATTTTCCTAAAAACTACTTTTAGGTATGAGAACTCGTTCTGAAACTATTTTCAGGATTTTTTGTATTTCTACAAAAATCGAAATTACATTCTAAATAAAAAGAGGTTATTGAAAAAATAATAATATACTATATAATAAATAATGTAAGCGCTATCTCTAGTATAGAGCAGAAAGGAATGACACAATGGGTACTATTAGTAAGACAGATTTAAAGCAACAAATTAAGGACGGTATTATCATTTCCTGTCAGGCTTTACCAGGCGAACCCCTGTATAGGGAAGAAGGCGGTATTATGCCTTTACTAGTCAAGGCTGCCCAAGAAGCAGGGGCTGTCGGTATTCGGGCCAATAGTGTACGGGATATTAAGGAGATAAAAGAAGTAACTACTTTGCCAATTATCGGAATTATCAAGCGAGACTATCCTCCACAAGAGCCCTTTATTACGGCTACGATGCGAGAAGTAGACGAGTTAGCAGCTCTAGATATTGAGGTCATTGCTCTTGATTGTACCAAGCGTGAGCGTTATGACGGACTCGATGTTGTTGATTTCATTAAGCAAATCAAGGAAAAATACCCCGAACAACTTTTTATGGCAGATATTTCAACCTTTGAGGAAGGATTAACTGCTTATGAAGCAGGCATCGATTTTGTTGGGACAACACTTTCGGGGTATACATCCTATAGTAGGCAGGAGGAGGGACCGGATATTGAATTGGTTGACCGCTTGTGCCGAGCAGGTATCGATGTGATAGCGGAAGGAAAAATACACTATCCTGACCAAGTAAAAATTATTCATGATTTAGGTGTGGCAGGAATTGTTGTAGGCGGTGCGATCACACGTCCAAAGGAAATCGCAGAGCGGTTTATTAGTGCTTTACATAAATAATAAATAGGTTATAGAAAGGAATGGAGTATGAATTTTAAGAAGTTTTCTCAGCTAGGGCAGGCCTTTATGCTGCCGATTTCAATTTTGCCTGTTGCTGGTCTCTTACTGGGAATTGGAGGCGCCCTATCAAATAGTAATGCTGTAGCACAATTTCCTGTATTGGATCAAGCGTGGTTGCAAGCTGTATTCACTATCATGAGTACGGCAGGTAGTGCGGTATTTGCGAATTTAGCGTTGATTTTTGCAATTGGTGTTGCTGTAGGTTTGGCAGATGCTGATAAGGGGACTGCTGGCCTATCTGCTGGGGTTGCATACTTGGTTTATACGGCTACTATTAGTGGATTTTTAACTCTTTTTGCAGATAAGGGAGCAAGCATTGATACTGGAGTTTTGGGCGCTTTAGCGATTGGTATCACCGTTGCAACTTTACACAATAAATACCGAAAAATTGAATTACCAGCCTTTCTTGGTTTCTTCGGAGGCTCGCGCTTTATTCCAATTATTTCATCATTTGCAGCAATTGCGATTGGCTCTATTTTTTATATAATTTGGCCACCGATTCAGAATTTGTTAGTTGATTTTGGTAAGGCAATAGCAGAGATGGGAAGTTTTGGAACCTTCTTATATGGTTTTGGATTACGTTTGACAGGTGCGTTTGGCGTACACCATACCATCTATCCAATGTTTTGGTATACTTCATTAGGTGGAAGTGAAGTGGTAGCAGGTGAGACAATCCAAGGTGCGCAAAATATTTTCTTTGCTCAATTAGCAGATGCGAATCACACAGGCTTATTTACTTATGGAACTCGATTTTTTGCTGGTCGATTTGCAACGATGATTTTTGGTCTACCAGCATCTTGTTTAGCTATGTATCACGCAATTCCTAAGGAAAATCGTAAGAAGGTTGGCAGTTTTTATTCAAGTAGTGCATTAACTTCCCTATTGACAGGAATTACTGAACCAATCGAGTTTTCTTTCTTGTTTGTTGCTCCATGGCTATATGTTGTTCATGCATTTTTAGATGGACTATCATTCTTAGTTGCGGATCTCTTGCAAATTCGTATTGGGAACTCATTTTCTGGAGGGCTTATTGATTACTTGATTTTTGGTGTTTTCCAAGGAAATGACAAAACCAATTGGCTTTATGTGATTCCTGTTGGTCTGCTTTGGGCAGCAGTTTATTATCTAGTTTTCAAATTTTTAGTAACCAAATTTCACGTGCTGGTTCCTGGTATGGAAAGTAGTGATCAAGCATCGCATTCTGAAAAAGTTTTATCAAACGGTTCTAGTCTTCGTGATAATGCAATTGCTATCATCGATGCTCTTGGTGGAGCAGATAATATTGAGAATGTGACTGCTTGTGCGACTCGATTAAGAGTATCGCTCAGAAATAGTGGTCTTGTGGATAAGGGAGTTATTCAGTCGATAGGTGCAACGGCTGTTTTGGATGTAAAAGGAGGAATACAGGCTATTTTCGGAGGTAAGGCTATTCTGTACAGCCAAGAAATCAATCAAATTCTTGGTCTTGAAGAATAGAGTTAGATTTAAGCGAATTAAAAGCATTCAAACTGTACCTATCGGGTATTTTTGAATGCTTTTTGTCTTATTAAGAGTGTTGTGTAATAGAAAGATGGATAAATTATTCTCTAATAGTTTGCTTGAAAATATTCTCTTTTTTCTCCTTGTCAATAGCTAAAAAATAGGCGTAGATAATATCTAGCATGATGAGCAGGGGAATTTGGGGTGAGATACGATTGCCGTAATTGAGGTGGCGGACAGAGGCGACTGGAATGATTTGGTCGAAAGTTGGATGGGGAAAACTCTTGGTTGTTAACAGGGCGGTAGGAATCCCCTTTTGAGCAGCCAGGTGGAGATGCTCCATGACCTCTTCTGTCTGACCAGACAGAGAAAGACCGATAACCAGGCAACTAGGGTCTAAAATAGTAGTTGTCCAAATAAGATTGTTTTTATCAGTAATTGCATCACAGACTACACCCAGTCGCATAAAGCGGGATTTGATTTCCATTGCAACCAAACCAGAACTGCCGATTCCGTAAAAATAGACACGCTTGCTACTGTCAATCAGTTTGGCAATCTCTTCCAATTTTTCTTCATCAACGAGTTTATTGGTAGCAGTTAGGATTTCCTCATAGTCTACCAAGACTTTTTTTGTTAAGCTCCGCTGTAATTTTTCAAAATGTTTATTCAAGTATTGTTGGTTATTCTGAAAGGCAAAGACAAATTCTCGATAACCGGAAAATCCACATTTTTTGGCAAAACGGGTAAGAGCAGATGGAGAAATGTGGAGTTGCTGTATAGTGTTTTCTTGGCTAAGATCGGCGCTAGATGGATCTAACTGAGTAAAATAACTGGCAATCTGCTTTTCAAGTCTAGTCATCTGATCCAGATGAGACTCAATGATGGCAGTGATGTGTTTCGGTGTTTGTAACATTTTCCATTCCTCTGATAGCTTCTGAGGACATTATACCACTAACCCCCCCTCATTGATAGGTTTTATGATATAATGGAAACGTAAAAGGAATGTAAGATTATGTATATTGAAATGATTGATGAAACAGGGCAGGTTTCTGCTCAAATGCAGGAGCAGATTACGGAATTGCTCCAGTTTGCTGCCGAAAAAATTGGCAAGCAGAATAAGGAAATGGCTGTGACCTTTGTGGACAATAAGCGTGTCCATGAGGTTAACTTGGAGTACCGAGGAATTGACCGTCCGACAGACGTTGTCAGCCTAGAATATAAGCCAGAGTCGGAGATTGTTTTTGATGAGGAAGACTTACTGGACAATCCGGAATTGGCTGAAATGATGGAAGATTTCGATGCCTACATTGGTGAATTGTATATTTCTATCGAAAAGGCGCGTGAGCAAGCTGAAGATTATGGTCATAGCTACGAGCGCGAAATGGGCTTTTTAGCTGTACACGGTTTTCTGCATATCAATGGCTATGATCATTATACGCCAGAAGAAGAAGCAGAAATGTTTGGTTTACAAGAAGAAATTTTGACGGCCTATGGACTTACAAGAGAATAATTCAAAAAATCGCTGGAAAAACCGAGAATTGATTGCAAGTCTAGAATTTGCAGTAACGGGTTTGTTGACGGCTTTCAAGGAAGAACGCAATATGAAGAAGCACCTTGCTTCTGCTGTCCTTGTTGTGCTTGCGGGACTTATTTTCCAAGTATCTGTGACAGAATGGCTCTTCCTCTTGCTTAGCATTAGTCTGGTTATCGCTTTTGAAATTGTGAATTCGGCTATTGAGAATGTGGTGGATTTGGCCTCAGACTATCATTTTTCTATGTTGGCAAAGAATGCAAAAGATATGGCAGCAGGGGCAGTCTTGTTTGTGTCAGGATTTGCCTTGTTGACAGGATTGATTATCTTTGTTCCGAAAATTTGGAACTTTATTTTTTAGAATATAAGGAGAATACATGACATTTAAGTCAGGTTTTGTGGCGATTTTAGGTCGTCCAAACGTTGGGAAATCAACCTTTCTCAACTATGTAATGGGGCAAAAAATTGCCATCATGAGCGATAAGGCTCAAACAACCCGTAACAAGATTATGGGGATTTATACAACAGAAGAAGAGCAGATTGTCTTCATTGACACACCAGGAATCCACAAGCCTAAGACGGCCTTGGGTGACTTTATGGTGGAATCTGCCTATAGCACCCTTCGTGAAGTGGACACGGTCCTCTTTATGGTGCCAGCCGATGAAAAACGAGGCAAGGGTGACGACATGATTATGGAACGCCTTAAACAGGCCAAGGTTCCAGTCATTTTAGTGGTTAACAAGATTGACAAGGTTCATCCAGACCAGCTTTTGGAACAGATTGATGATTTCCGTCAACAGATGGACTTCAAGGAAATTGTGCCAATTTCTGCTACCCAAGGGAACAATGTCAACCGTCTCATGGAAATTCTCAAGGAAAATCTGGATGAAGGTTTCCAGTATTTCCCAGCGGACCAAATCACTGACCACCCAGAACGTTTCTTGGTATCTGAGATGATTCGGGAGAAGGTTCTACACCTGACTCGTGAGGAAATTCCGCACTCTGTTGCCGTTGTTATCGAGTCCATGAAACGTGATGAATTTACCGACAAGGTCCATATCCGGGCGACAATTATGGTAGAGCGGGATAGCCAGAAAGGTATCATCATCGGCAAGCAAGGAGCCATGCTCAAGAAAATCGGATCCATGGCCCGTCGTGATATTGAATTGATGTTGGGCGACAAAGTCTTCCTCGAAACCTGGGTCAAAGTCAAGAAAAACTGGCGTGACAAAAAACTCGACCTCGCCGACTTTGGCTATAATGAGAAAGAGTATTAACAATGTCCGGGGGACGTTTTTAACCCGAGCCAAGAAATTGGAGAGCGAGGCAGCCTGGGGATAGGCTGTCTAAGTCAATCACTTAGAAATAGTTAGCAGAAAAGCCGAAAGGCTTTTACTGCGTTATGGAGAAATCTTTTTAGTAAACAAGAAAGGAAGGCCGGTTAGGTGTTGTAATTGAACTCGCCTAGGCCTCTTTGAAAATCACAACCGTGACCTTAGGTGTCGAAGCACCGTCGGTCAGGTTTCTATTTGCTTTGTAATTTTGTTAGAAAGGACGAGTGTTAGCGTACTTGAACCCGAGCTAAAAGCTCGGAAAATAGATAGAGCTCCTTGTGTGCAAGTCACACAGAGTTGCTCTCCTAATTTTCAGTCGCTTTTTACGCTCTTGGTATCGTAAATTGCCCGAATTGCCTGAGGTTGAGACGGTTCGTCGTGGTTTGAATCGGTTGGTCAAGGGAAAGGTCATCAAGAAGGTCGAGGTGACCTATGCCCCTATGATTAAGACTGGAGTGGATGCCTTCTGTCAGGATTTGATTGGTCAGGAGATTTTAGATGTGAGACGTCGCGGCAAGTATCTCTTGATTTACTTGACAGACCATGTCCTCATTTCCCACTTACGGATGGAAGGTAAGTATAATTTCTTTCCTGACCAGGTGCCTGCCAACAAACATTTCCATGCCTTTTTTACTTTCACAGAAGGCTCGACTCTAGTTTATCAAGATGTCCGCAAGTTTGGCACAATGGAACTGCTAGGAAAGGCAGATGTGGATGCCTACTTTATCAGTCGGAAAATCGGTCCTGAGCCGACGGAGGAAGATTTTGACTTGGAAGCCTTTGCTGCTAAGTTGGCCAAGTCGAAAAAGCCTATAAAAGCTCATCTTTTGGACCAGTCTTTGGTGGCTGGTTTGGGCAATATCTATGTAGATGAGGTTCTGTTTAGATCACAAGTTCATCCTGCTCAAGCAAGTAATCAGCTATCGGCTGAGCAGGTGGCAGACCTTCGCCAAGCTACCATAGAAGTTCTGCAACTGGGTATAGAAAAAGGAGGCTCAACCATTCGGACCTACAAAAATGCCTTGGGCTTGGATGGGACTATGCAGGATTATTTACAAGTTTATGGAAAGACAGGACAGGCCTGTCCCCGTTGCCAGACAGAGATTGTCAAAATCCAGCTGGGCGGCCGTGGGACACATTTCTGTCCTCAGTGTCAGGTGAAACATGGCTAAAATTATTGGTTTAACAGGCGGTATCGCTTCAGGAAAATCAACGGTTACAGCTTTTTTGCGAGAACAGGGCTATCCAGTCATCGATGCGGATGCGGTCGTGCATGAGTTGCAGGCTAAAGGCGGTAAACTCTACCAGGTTTTGCTTGCCGAGTTTGGGGAAGCTATCCTGTCAGCTGATGGCAGTCTAGATAGGGCTAAGCTGGGACAGGCTGTCTTTGCGGATAGCAATCTGCGGGCTCGTTTATCTGTCTTGCAGGACAAGATTATCAGGCAGGAGCTGTTAGACAGAAGGGATGCTCTCAAGCAGACTGAGGATGTAATTTTCATGGATATTCCTTTGCTTTACGAGGCTGATTATAGCGGGGAAGTAAATGAAGTCTGGCTAGTTTATATCGATAGAGCGCAGCAGTTGGAACGGCTTATGAAACGCAACGGCTTAGCTGTTCAAGATGCAGAAAATCGTTTGGCTGCTCAGCTTTCTTTAGAGAAAAAACGGTCGCAAGCCCAGGTGGTGATTGACAATAGCGGAGCGGTTGAGGCGACCTTAGCACAGGTTGCGCAACTTTTGGAGGAATTAAAGGATGGACGACGGTAGTAGTTATTGGAAGCAGAATTTGAAGGTGGCTTGGTTGGGGAATTTCCTAACAGGGACGAGTTTTACCTTGGTTATGCCCTTTATCTCGGTTTTTGTGGAAGAGTTGGGGGTGGGTCCTGGACAGGTAGAATATTATGCGGGACTTGCGGTATCTGTTAATGCCCTTGCGGCAGCCTTGATGGCACCTATTTGGGGGAGTTTGGCAGACCGTTACGGTCGCAAGCCCATGATGGTGCGGGCTGCTTTTGCGATGATTTTTACTATGGGTGGTATGGCCTTTGTACCAAATGTTTTTTGGTTGCTTGCCTTACGTGTCCTAAATGGGGTATTTACAGGGTACATTCCCAATGCGACTGCCTTGATTGCCAGTCAGGTTCCAAAGGATAAGACGGGGTATGCTCTGGGTACATTGTCAACAGGTGCGGTAGCGGGTAATTTGATTGGTCCGACCTTGGGTGGTATCTTAGCAGAGATGTTTGGCGTACATACGGTATTTTTGCTGGTGGGACTTCTTTATTCTATCGTTGTGTTACTGACCGTTTTCTATATTCGAGAGGATTTTGTTCCAATCAAAAAAGGCGAAGAGATGTCGGTTAAAGAGGTATTTGAGCAGGTGAAAGATCGGCAGATGCTGGTTGGGCTTTTTGTGACTTCTATGATTATTATTGCAGCTGCTCAGGCTGTTGTTCCTATATTGACCCTCTACGTGCGGCATTTGGGACAGACAGATAATCTGTTATTTGTTGCTGGTTTTATCATTTCCTTGCCTGGTATGGCATCGCTAGTGACATCAGGTTATTTAGGGAAAATTGGTGATCGTATTGGCAACCATCGACTTCTATTGATTGCTTTGACTTACAGTCTGTTGATTAATGTTTTCTGTGTTTTTGCAGAAAATCCTTTCCAGCTCGGTTTGTTGCGATTCATGTATGGTTTTGGGACAGGAGCATTGTTGCCTTCGGTTAATTCTCTTTTGACCAAGTTGACTCCAAAAGAAGGGATTTCAAGGATATTTTCCTACAACCAACTCTTTAATAATCTAGGTTCTGTTGTTGGTCCCATGATGGGGTCTGCGGTGGCTGCTCACATGGGTTATGACTGGGTTTTCTATCTGTCGAGCGGACTTGTCCTCTTTAACCTTATCTGGTCTTTGACCAATTTTAGAAACTATTTGAAAGTAAGGGATGTTTAGTGAGAGTTAAAATCAATTTACAATGTTCAGAATGTGGTAGTAAGAACTACTTGACTAGCAAAAACGCCAAGACTCATCCAGATAAGATTGAAGTCCTTAAATACTGCCCAAAAGAGAGAAAAGTAACCCTCCACCTTGAAACTAAGTAGGTTTTATGGTATAATGTCATAAGTTATTGTAGAAAGTGAAAAAAATATGTATCAAGCATTATTAGCAATTCTGTTGATTTTATCTGTTATTTTGATTGTAGTGATTTTTATTCAACCGGCTAAAAACCAGTCTAGCAACGTCTTTGACTCTTCTAGTGGAGCCTTATTTGAACGTACAAAGGCCCGTGGTTTTGAAGCGGTGATGCAACGCATTACAGCTATTCTTGTTTTTCTTTGGATGCTGGATGCGCTGGCACTTGTTATCATTTCAAGTAAGTAGATAAATCAGACTGGGACTTGTTCTTGGTCTATTTTTTTAGTAAAGGTAAGATGAAAAACGAAATTATTAACTATATTAAAGAAGTTGGTTCTGTGACCATGGACCAGCTGGCAGATCAGTTTGGAGCCAGTTCTGCTAAGAGCTTCACAGATTTGGTCAAGCTGGTTTCTAGCATGGAAGGCAGTCGTCAACTTGTCTTTGACAATGCTGGGCGGATTACTCTTCCTGCTCCCAAAATATCCAAAAACAAGGTGACCTTGCAGGGCATTTTCCGTGCCCACAAGTCAGGTTTTGGCTTTGTGACCATTGACGAGGCGGAAGATGATCTCTTTGTCAGTCGTGACGATGTCAACTTCGCTATTGAGGGCGACCGAGTGGAAGTGGCAATCAAGAAAGTAGCGGACAGGCTCAAGGGGACGGCTGCGGAAGCGGAAGTCATTGATATTTTAGAACATAGCCTGAAAACTGCGGTAGGCTTGATTGTTTTTGACGAAGATAAGCCAGAATATGCAGGCTACATCAAGTCTAAAAATCAGAAAATCGCTCAGAAGATTTACATCAAGAAGTCACCTCTGGTGTTGACCGGAACGGAAATCCTCAAAGTCGATATTGAAGCCTATCCCAACAAGAAACGGGACCACTTTGTTGCGACCATTCGGGATGTAGTGGGTCACAAGGATGACGTGGGCATCGATGTATTGGAGGTCTTGGAATCCATGGACATCGTGTCGGAATTCCCTGATGAAGTCTTGGCAGAGGCCAATCGAGTGCCAGAAAGTCCGTCAGAACAGGACTTTGAAGGTCGCTTGGACCTGCGAGATGAAATCATCTTCACCATTGACGGTGCAGATGCCAAGGACTTGGACGATGCGGTCCATATCAAGCAGCTCAAGAACGGCAATCTGGAGCTGGGTGTCCATATCGCTGATGTCAGCTACTATGTGACAGAAGGCTCTGCCTTGGACCAGGAAGCTGTCAAACGGGGGACTTCTGTCTATGTGACCGACCGTGTGGTGCCGATGCTACCAGAACGCCTGTCAAACGGTATCTGCTCCCTTAATCCAAACGTGTACCGCCTGACCCAGTCGGCTATTATGGAAATTGACCGCAAGGGCAAGGTAGTCAAGCACTGGATTGGCCAGACGGTCATCAAAACCACCTTCCGCATGACCTATTCCGATGTCAATGACATGATTACGGGCAATCAGGAAAAGTTGGACAAATACAAGGCAATCGTGCCAAGTGTGAACCTCATGATCAAACTCCACGAAACCCTGGAAACCATGCGGTACAAGCGTGGAGCTCTGAATTTTGATACGACAGAAGCCAAAATCATTGTCAACAAGGACGGTCTGCCAGTTGATATCCAACTGCGTCAGCGTGGGATTGCCGAGCGGATGATTGAGTCCTTCATGCTGGCGGCCAATGAGTGCGTGGCCGAGCATTTTGCCAAGCTGGACCTGCCTTTCATCTATCGGATCCACGAGGAGCCTAAGTCGGACAAGCTGCAGAAGTTTATCGACTATGCGACCAGCTTTGGTCTGACGGTCTATGGAACAGCCAGCTCTATCAGCCAGGATGCCCTTCAGGACCTCATGGAGCGGGTCAAAGATGAACCTTATGCCGATGTCCTCAACATGATGTTGCTTCGCTCCATGCAGCAGGCACGCTACTCGGAGTACAACCACGGCCACTACGGACTGGGTGCGGAGTTCTACACCCACTTCACCAGTCCTATCCGCCGCTATCCCGACCTGCTGGTGCACCGTATGGTGCGGGACTATGGTCACAATCCTGCGGAAAAAGCAGAGCATTTTGAGCAAGTTATTCCTGAGCTTGCCAAGTCTTCGTCCAGTTTAGAACGCCGTGCTATTGAGGCAGAGCGGGAAGTCGAAGCTATGAAGAAGGCAGAGTTCATGCAAGAATTTGTCGGGCAAGAGTTTGATGGTGTCGTGTCAAGCGTGGTCAAGTTTGGACTTTTTGTCGAGTTGCCAAACACGGTTGAAGGTCTGATCCATGTCACCAACCTCAACGAATACTACCAGTTCCACGAGCGGACTCTGACCTTGCAGGGTGAGAAATCTGGTCGTGTCTTCCGTGTCGGTCAGCCAATTCGTATCAAGCTAACGCGGGCGGACAAGATGACAGGGGAAATCGATTTTGCCCACGTGCCGTCCGAGCTGGATATCGTAGAAAAAGCTTTGAAAGCCAAGCGGAGAACAGCCAGTCACTCTAACCGTGACCGTGATGATCGGTCAGGGAGAGGACGGGGCAAGCACCACAAACAAGAAGCTGCTGGTCGCGACAGCGGACGTCACAAGTCTGGGAAAGACCACAAGTCTAAGGCTGGAAAGTCAGACAAGAAAAAGAAACCATTTTACAAGGAAGTAACCAAAAAGAATAAGAAAAGGAGATAGGCATGGCCAAGGGTGAGGGCAATGTGATTACACAGAATAAAAAAGCCCGCCACGACTATACCATTGTCGATACGGTGGAGGCGGGGATAGTTCTGACGGGGACGGAGATTAAGTCTATTCGTGCGGGGCGGATCAACCTCAAGGACGGCTTTGCCCAGATCAAGCAGGGCGAGGCTTGGTTGGTTAATGTTCATATCGCTCCCTACGATGAGGGCAATATCTGGAATCAGGAGCCAACGCGGACCCGCAAGCTCCTCTTGCGGAAGAAGCAGATCGAGTCCTTGGGCAATGAGGTCAAGGGAACAGGGATGACCCTAGTGCCCCTCAAGGTCTATATCAAGGACGGCTTTGCCAAGGTCTTGATTGGGCTTGCCAAAGGGAAGCACGACTACGACAAGCGGGAGTCCATCAAACGCCGTGAACAAGACCGTGATATTAAGCGGACCATGAAGGCTATCAATAGTCGCTAAGACTGGGAGAAATCCTGGTCTTTTCTGTTATCGGAAAACAAAAGCCCAGCAGTCTGAACTGTCTGGGGTTTATTATTTGATTTTCGAAGAATATTAATCCACCGTAATCATAGCTTTAATAGTTTTCCGGTTGGCCATGTCTTTGTAGGCTTGGTCGATATTGTCCAGGCTGTAAGTTTGGGTGAAAACTCGACCTGGGTTGATGTCGCCTTTAAGAACAGCATCGAGCAAAATTTCCTTATCATAGGTTGTGACAGAAGCAGAGCCACCACCGATAATGATATTTTGAGCAAAGGTTGAGCCAAGGGCGTGGTTGTTGTAGTGTGGTACACCGACAAAACCGATGCGACCACCATTGTGAAGAACACCGAGGGCTTGGTCAATAGAGGCTTCTGTACCAACACATTCGAGGGCGGCATCCGCTCCGCCACCTAGGATTTCACGAACTTTGGCAATGCCTTCCTCGCCACGTTCTGCTACGATGGCAGTGGCACCTGATTCCAAAGCCATTTGCTGACGATCTGCGTGGCGACTCATCATGATAATCTGAGAAGCTCCGCGCATTTTTGCAGCAATGACGGCACATTGACCCACTGCACCATCACCGATGACAACAACCTTGTCACCAGGTTTGACATCTGCAACACGCGCAGCATGGTAGCCAGTTGGCATAACATCTGCCAGAGTCAAGAGAGATTTGATCATGCCTTCCGAGTAGTCACTTGGCTGACCAGGAATTTTGACCAAGGCCCAGTTGCCGTAGTGGAAACGAATGTATTGAGACTGGTAGTTGTTGCCCCAGTTGGTGTAGCCTGGATGGTTGTCACAAGTACCGTCAAAACCAGCACGACAGGCATCACAATGGCCGCAACCGTGTGTAAATGGAACGATGACAAAGTCACCAGGAACAAGTGTTGTAATGTCTTCGCCTACCTCTTCAACGATACCGATAGCTTCATGACCAGAGTTTGTGTCACCGTGGTCATGGTGAATGTCTTCACCGTAGCCCCAAAGGTCTGACCCACAGACACAGGCCCGCACGACCTTGATAATGACGTCATCCTTGGCTTGAAGGCTTGGTTTTTCGATTTCTGCAACGGTCATCTTACCGGCTTTTTCATAAATAGCTGCTTTCATATTCATCACACATTTACTTGTCAGTAAATATCCTTTCTGATTGATATGGAATATTATACACCTTGGAGTTCACTCCAAGTCAAGGAAAAAATCAGTTTGAATTCATATTTCCTTTGTGATAGACTAAGTGTATTGGAAAGAAAAGGAGAGATAATGACGGTTTTAGTTCCTTACAAACGCATGCCCATTTGGAATCAGGATACGGTTCCCCAGCATTTTTTGACCAAGCACAATACCAAGGTGGGGACTTGGGCAAAAATCAAGGTCTTGAGGGGTCAACTCAAATTTGAGCCGATCTCAGATCATAATGAAATTTTAGGAGAATATGTCTATGGTCCGACAGATGATATTCCTTTTGTGGAGCCACAGGCTTGGCATCGGGTGACCTTATTGACAGAGGATACGGAGTTTTTCTTGGAATTTTTCTGTCAACCAGAAGACTATTTTGCCAAAAAGTATGACTATACGCGAACCCATTCAGAGGTCTTAGAGGCATTGAAAATCATCGAGCCTTGTAAGGTCTTGGATTTGGGCTGTGGTCATGGCAGGAACAGTCTTTATTTGGCTCAGCAGGGGTTTGAGGTAACTGCTGTAGATAAAGATGTACCAAGTATTCGGACACTCTTGCAGGTCAAGGAAGTAGAAGATTTGGACTTGCAGGCTGGGACTTACGATATTAACTCAGCTAGTCTGGAGCAGGATTACGACTGGATTATCTCAACCGTTGTCTTTATGTTCTTGGAGCGGGAGCGGGTGCCAGCTATTATCCGCAATATGCAGGAGCAGACACGGCCTAGTGGCTATAACTTGATTGTGGCGGCCATGGATACGGAGGATGCACCCTGTCCGATGAATTTCTCCTTTACCTTTCGAGCAGGTGAGTTGAAGGAATACTACCGTGACTGGGAATTGGTTAAGTACAATGAGGATTTTGGTCAGCTCCATAAGCGTGACGAACATGGTAATTTCCTCAAGATGCGGTTTGCGACCATATTGGCTAGGAAAAAAGGATAAATATTTTTTTGAAAGCACTTGCAAGGCAGGTGCTTTTGCGTTACAATGTAGGTGCAAATGGGTAAATCATATTATACTCCACGAAAATCCCCTTCTGGTTGGATAAGAGCCTTGTGTAAAATAGTCTCTGAGTTTGTATCTCTGGAGGGCGCCTACTTCTGATTTTCACAGAGTATCAGGAAAGGAGAAGTCTATGAAAAAGACTTTTGTTCGTATAGCCACATTTCTAATGTTGGTTTGCCTATTCCCTGTTCAACTTGTTCAAGCCTGTTCAGGCTTTATCATTGGGAAAGGGTTGACAACGGATGGTTCTATCCTTTATGGTAGAACGGAAGATTATCCATATCCACCAAATAATGGAGCGCACAATAAAAATTATATTGTGGTTCCAGCAGCAACCTATGCCAAAGGGGATATGTTGGTGGATGAATCATTCGGTTTCACAGCACCACACTTGGCAAATGAGTTCAAGTACACCTCTACGCCTGATGCGGCACGTGGGGATGGGTCAAACGGTAATTTTGGTGCGCATGGATTTAATGAAAAAGGTGTGTCCATGACTGCTACTGTTACAGCTATTCCAAATAAAAAAATTTTAGCTGTTGACCCATTGGTAACTGCGGGGGGACTAGGTGAGGCCATTTTGATTGACTATGTTCTTCCTAGAGTCACCAGTGCGCGTGAAGGTATTGAATTAATTGCGAAGACAATTGATGAAAAAGGTTCGGCAGAAGGGAATATCATTGTTATTGCTGATAAGAATGAAGTTTGGTACATGGAAATTTTGTCAGGTCACCAATACGTAGCCATCAAATTCCCTGAAGACAAGTATGCAATTTTTGCAAATACTTACTATCTAGGTCATGTTGATTTTACCGATACAGAAAATGTGATTGCTTCTGCAAAGGTTGAAGAAGTAGCCAAACAGGCTGAAAATTATATGATGGTTGATGGGAAGTTCCATATTGCCAAATCATATGGACCTGAGAATTATGCTGATGGTGATCGTTCTCGGACATACGCTGGTATAAAATTGTTAGATCCAGCATCGTCTGTAACCTATGAAGATGCTGTGTATGATTTGCTACGTCAGCCAACAGACCCAAGTCGTCGCTTTAGTTTACAAGATACCTTTGCCTTACAACGTAACCGTTTTGAACATCTTCCAGAATTTCGTCCAGACGATGAAGCAGGTAAGGTAAAACAAGGGGATAATGGTGCGAATGACCAAGCAGCAGATGCGACTTATAAATACGCTCTTGGTAATGAAAACGTCATCGATGCCCATGTTTATCAGATCAATAGTAGCTTACCATCAGCCTTCGGTGGCACAGTATGGTTAGGCTTAGCTCAGACAAGGAATACACCGTATGTTCCATTTTATGGTATTGTGACTGATACTTATGAAGCCTTTAAAAATCGCTCAGCTTCTTATGACACGAATTCATGGTACTGGACGGTGCAAAATATTGATAAGATGGCCATCTCACACCCAGAGTTATTTGGTACATCAATTCAAGAAAAATGGATTGCACTTGAAAAAGAATGGATTGCTGCACAGGCAGCTCTTGATGCTCAATATGCTGGACTTTCAGAAGATGCAGCCGTAGCTCTGGCTCCAACTGTAACAGAGGCAACCTTGGCTCGTTCAGCAGAAATTTTTGCGCAATTAAAAGCTGTTGAAGCTGAAATGATGGCTAAAATTGAAGCTGCAACAACTCCATCATCAAGTAGTACTGAACCATCGACCAGCACTGAGCCATCATCAAGTGGTACCGAAACTTCAACCAGTACTTCAAGCAGTACAAGTCAGTCTACAAGTGGTTCTAACACAGGAGGAGCTACGGATACTTCCTCATCAAGCGGAACAGTAGTATCTTCTGATAAGAAAGTAACACCTACCAATAAAAAAGGCAAATCAAATCTTCCTAGTACAGGTGAGCAAGTCAGCATCTTGTTGGTGGCGCTAGGTGTTGCAGGAATTTTAACAGCAATTTTTCTTCATCGAAAAAAATCCAGTAAAGAATAAATGAATATGTAAAAGTAGGTTGGATTGATTTCAATCTACTTTTTTGAAACAATTTTGTTTACAAATGTAGTCGTATGTTGTATAATTTGTTTACAGATGTAGTCGGAAAAGGAGTAACCTATGAAACAAGCAAACTATCCCATTCAAGGCATGACCTGCGCTTCCTGTGCTCTGACGGTTGAGAAAGCTGTTGGTAAATTAGCAGGAGTAGAAGAAGCCAGTGTCAACCTAGCGACTGAAAAATTGAGTGTTAGCTATGATGAAAAGCTTTTGGGACTAGAGGATATTCGTCAGGCAGTTGAAAAGGCGGGTTATCAGCTAGTCGATAACTTGGTGACTGAGTCTTATGACATTTCAGGTATGACCTGTGCTTCCTGTGCCATGACGGTTGAAAAAGCTCTGGGCAAACTAGAGGGCGTAGAAGAAGTCAGTGTTAATCTGGCAACAGAAAAGGCAACCATCCGTTATAGCCATGATAAGCAAAATCCAGCTAGTCTTGAAAAAGCAGTTGAGCAAGCAGGTTATCAACTGATCAGATTAGAAGAAGTGGAAGAGACGGCGGGTAAGGGACCAAGCAAGGAAGACAGTCTTTGGAAACGATTTGTCTGGTCAGCAGTCTTTACTCTTCCACTGCTCTATATTGCTATGGGGCCTATGTTGCCCTGGGGCGGGCTTCCATTACCAGCTTTGCTCCATCAACCGCTAGTCTATACGGTCAGCCAAGTCATCTTGCTCATCCCTGTCCTTTATATGGGACGCAGTTTTTTCCAAAAAGGCTTTAAAACTCTCTTGCAAGGCCATCCCAATATGGATTCCTTGATTGCTGTTGGGACTGGAGCAGCCTTGGTTCAAGGTCTGTTGATGATTGCTTTTCTTCTGATGGGAAAAGAAGTAGCCATGCACGGTCACCATCCAGAACTGTATTTTGAATCAGCCGCCGTTATTTTGACTCTGATTACCCTAGGAAAATACTTTGAAGCTAGAGCCAAAGGTCAGACTTCTGAGGCCATTAAGAAATTGATGGATCTGGCTCCCAAGACGGCTCAGGTCCTACGAAATGGGCAGGAAATGCAAGTACCGATTGAAGATGTGGTGGTCGGTGACCAGGTCATTGTTCGCCCAGGTCAGCAGATTCCTGTTGACGGTCAAGTTCTAGAAGGCCAGACACGTGTCGATGAATCCATGTTGACGGGTGAGAGCCTGCCAGTGAAGAAGGCTCTAGGCGATACTGTTTTTGGCGGTACCCTTAACCAGCAAGGTGCCATAACCATGCAGGCTACCAAGGTTGGTCGTGATACGACTCTGGCACAGATTATTCGTTTGGTAGAAGAGGCTCAAGGGTCTAAGGCCCCCATTGCCAAACTCGCTGACCAAGTATCTGCCGTCTTTGTGCCAGTTGTCATGGGCTTGGCTTTCTTGTCCGGTCTGGCCTGGTACTTCTTGGGGGAAGAATCCTGGATTTTTTCACTAAGTATTATCATCGCCGTCTTGGTCATTGCATGCCCTTGTGCTCTGGGTCTAGCAACTCCGACGGCTATCATGGTTGGGACTGGAAAAGGGGCAGAAAACGGTCTTCTGTTCAAGTCTGGTCAAGCTATTGAAACCCTACAAGGTGTGAACACCATTGTCTTCGACAAGACTGGGACTATTACTGAGGGCAAACCCCAGGTGACAGACATTCATCTGGTGTCTGCTAAAAATCGTGAGCAGGTCCTCCAGCTGGCAGCAAGTAGCGAGCAATTTTCCGAGCATCCCTTGGCTCAGGCTCTCCTGCAAGCTGCTCAGACAGAAAAGATTGCTCTCTTGCCTGCCACCGATTTTCAGGCTCTTTCTGGCCGTGGTCTTTCGGTGACAATAGCAGAGCAGACCATCTATCTGGGAAATGAACGGTTGATGCGGGAACAGGGAATTAATGTTTCCCAAGGACGTGCAGTTGCGGAGGGATTTGCCCATCAAGCCAAGACGCCTGTTTTCCTAGCCAGCCAGCAAGAATTACTAGCAGTCATTGCCATTGCTGATAAAGTAAAAGAGACCAGCCGTCAGGCTGTCCAGGCTCTGCAAGCTATGGGATTAGAAGTGGTCATGCTGACAGGAGACAATGAAAAAACTGCCCAGGCCATTGCCAAAGAAGTCGGCATTGAGCAGGTGGTCAGTCAGGTCCTACCAGATGACAAGGCCAACCAAGTCAAGCTCTTACAAGAACAGGGCAAGACAGTCGCTATGGTGGGGGATGGTATCAACGATGCCCCAGCCCTAGCTCAAGCCCATGTGGGTCTGGCTATTGGTTCTGGGACTGATATTGCCATTGAGTCTGCCGATATTGTTCTCATGCATAGTGACATTTTGGATGTTGTCAAGGCTGTTAAACTCAGCCAGGCAACCATGCAGACTATTAAACAAAATCTCTTCTGGGCCTTTGCTTATAATGTAATTGGTATTCCAATCGCCATGGGGCTCTTACATGTATTTGGTGGTCCTCTGCTCAATCCTATGTTTGCAGGTGCAGCCATGGCCCTCAGCTCAGTGTCAGTCGTCTTGAACGCTCTGCGATTGAAAACCTACAAACTATAGTGAAAATACCAGTCAAAAAACTGGTATTTTTGTTTATAAACGCTTACAATAAATATATTCTACTCTTCGAAAATCAAAATTATCCGTTGTCAACTCGCCTTGATGAACTCCAGTTCTATCTTCGGCTTCGTTTCCTAGACTACTTTTGATTTTCATTGAGTAATAAATGCAAGGGAGATGTTTATGACAACCTTTATTGGAAAACCGGTGACCTTGGTAGGTCCACGATTGCAAGTGGGAGATACTGCCCCTGATTTTGTCCTCATGGCTAATGATTTGAGCCTGAAAAGTCTGAAAGACTTTGGCAAGCAGACTAAGGTCATCAGTGTGGTGCCTTCTATTGACACAGGGATTTGCGATACTCAGACCCGTCGCTTCAATCAGGAACTGGCTGACCGTGACAATACGGTTGTTATTACGGTTTCAGCAGACCTGCCTTTTGCCCAAAAACGCTGGTGCGGGGCTGCAGGTTTGGAAGATGCCATCACCCTGTCTGATTACTATGACCATGCCTTTGGTAAATCCTACGGTGTGCTCATGCGAGAGTGGAATTTGCTGGCGCGTGCGGTCTTTGTCCTCAATGCCGACAATGAAATCACCTATGTAGAATACCTGGACAATGTCAACGAACATCCCGACTATGAAGCAGCTTTGGAAGCTGTCAAGTAAAAGAATACATAACGGTGCCTGAAAGGGCATCGTTTTTTGATGGAATATTTTTGTCTAATTTGATATACTAAATTCAATAATTCAAAGGAGGGTCTTTTATGGAAAAGACACAGATTATTCAAGACGTTTTGGCCCTCATTCAAGACTTGAATCAGGCCTTTCAAGCAGATAAAGTCGGAACAGCTGATGAGCAACGGTTCCAACATAATTTGACAGAGACGACACGCATATTGTCGGAGGCCAAGTCGGTCACCAATACAGAACTGATTGCGATTGAGAAATTCTACCGTTCGACCAGTTTTTTGGTTGGACTGGGTGATCTGCGGTTGAGTGAGTCTAGTCATCAGGCTTGGAAGGCCTTCGATCGCTACTACTACCAGACCATCAGAGAAGAATTGAAACTCTATGGTGGCTCTGCTATTGCCCAAATCTAAAAGATAATAGGAGAGGGTGAGAAACCCAATGTCATTAAGTTAAGCATTTAAGTAGCTAAAGAAACTATTCTCGTCTGAGCAGTTCATGACAAAACGGGAATAGTTTTTGTATTTAGGGCGCACAAAAAGGAGGTTTTTTAACCCTATTTTTCAACTATTATGTTACTCTATAAGTGAAGCTTACAGGTACCTTGCTTTTTATCTTTCTTTGGAAGGTTCGATTGGGTCGGACGATGGATAAATGTTTGGCAATGTAGGTTTCCAATTGGAAGGAAGTGAGTTCAGCTCTAAGAAATTTTCGACAGGCATAAACAGCGTCTGAAAAACAAATTTTATAAGCCTGTTTTAACTTTGATGTTTTAATAGCAACGTATGAGGTTAGCCATTTACAAACATTAAAGTTGATAAAGCGAGCGTAGATTTCTTGGAGAATCCCTTCCTTCTTTTTCGCGTGAAAATGAGTCAGACCGATGCTGTATTTTAGGTCACGAAAACTGGTCTCTATGCCCCATCTGTAAGCATAGAGATCTTTTAATTTTTCCGGAGAATAATCGGTGTTTGTCACCAAAGTTTCAAAGACTCCCGGCTTGATTTCGAGACGCACCATTCGAAAATGAAGTTCGTAAAACTGGAGTGGATCATTTTTTCGGCTAGAGCTTGGTAGAAAGTCAAAGGGTGAGTGATTAGGTAAACAGCGATAGTGATTAGGTAAATTTTGATACTGTTGTTTCATCTCATTGGTCTGTTTCCGGCAGATGTTTAGGTCAAATTTTTCATCAAAACAAGAGGTGTCAGGGAGATTAAATCCTGACTTCATAGAATGATTCCCGTCACGAATACGGATAATATAGGACCAATTTCTTTCTTGACAGTGTGCCATGACATTGTAGGATTCATACCCTCTGTCCATAATAACTAGAGCTTGCTCGAAAGGGACAGCTCTCCATCATATCAATAAAAGCCGCACGCTCATCAAAC